>JAKAGC010000008.1 GCA_021817755.1 Acidobacteriota bacterium
ACGAAGCAATGAGCTATCTGGATGAGGTTCAAATCAAAGCACCGCAAGACGGGGAAATCAAACAGGTTAATTCACAAGTGGGTGAAATTATTACAGCAGGATATCCGTTTATTTCTATGTTGGATAAAGAGAATTACGTTATTTTTAATCTTCGGGAAACTGAATTTAAAGGATTAAAGGTTGGAGATACTTTAAAAATACATATTCCGGCACTTTTAAAAGATACTTCAATGAAAGTCTATTATATTGCACCTATGGCAGAATTTGCAAAATATGAATCAACACGAGAACGGGGTTCCTGGGATGTGAAAACGTTTGAAGTAAGAGCTCATATTATTGATGCTTTCGATGGAATACGTCCAGGTATGACGATACAAATCGAAAAGTAATAGTGAATTAAAATAAAAAAAAGAGAACGAGCAATGTCAATATTTAAATGGATTCGCGATGAAATGCGAGCATCTCTGAAATTGAAATTTTTTTGGGCGATGCTCGTCCTGGTGCCGTTAGGCTTGGGATTGTTAATTGGGTTTACCTTTGCATGGAAGCGGGTCCCCCGAGATATCCCTGTTGCAGTATGGAATCGGGATAATCAAAATTTGTCCAGAGAGTTTTTGAGGTATGTGGATAGCACTCAGGCTTTCGCGCTTACAAAATCTGTTACAGATATGGAAGCAGGAAAAGCTTTTTTTGTTTCGGGTGAAGTGCGCGGGTTTATAGTGATTCCTCCGGATTTTTCTAAGAATTTGAATACGGGTAAACCTGCACATGTTATTTTTTATCAGGATTTCAATTATCTTTTACCTGGTCGAACATTGGGAAAAGCGATTTCCAAAATCGAAACATGGGAACAAGAGAAATGGTTGAGACGTTTTTTTGAGAATAAAGGAATCTCTGGTGGTCTTGCTGATTTTCTTAAAAATCCGATACACATCGAATATAAAAAAATGTTCAATGAATCGATGGAATATACACAGTTTATATTACCAGCTCTTTTTACGACTTTTCTTTTCCAGGTACTATTCCTCATTGGTGGTACAGCTTATTTCTTTATCCCTTCTGAATCTATCCGTTCATTGAGCGATTCATTCCCATTAAAATACTTAAGTATCCGTATTATTGTTTACTTGATGCTTTCGATTATTCCTTTCATTGTGACTTACGGCATTGTCTTTCCTCTATTCAATTGTGCAATGGGAAATATATTGATTCTATTTGTATATTATCTTTTATTTACGCTTGCAACTCTGCTGATGGGAATGTTGATTTCGGCGTTGTTGAGGAACCAGGTAATGGCGACAGAAATCATCATCGGGTTGGGAGCGGTAGCTTTTACATTATCTGGCTACACCTGGCCACGATATATGTTTCCTGCATTATTTGATAATATTGTGGGATTATATCCATTGACATCTTACCTGGAGGAATCCTCGAAAATCTGGTATAAAACGGGGTATAGATTAAGTGCAATACCATTGATTATATTGATTTTCGTTTATGGGGTCCCATTATACTTCATCACCTGGAAAAGGAGAAGCTGTTATGTTAAAGCGTCGTGAAATCATTTGGAAAGAGATTAAAAAACTTCTATCCAGGGAAGTAATGATTTACTTTGTCCTGGTGCCTGTATTGGCTGTATTGGTATTTGGTTTTTTGTATATAAAACGTATAGGCCGTGAGTATCCGATTGTAGTCGTGGATCAAGAGAAGAATGCGGTATCGAGATTGGCAGTACTTTACCTGGAGAGTTCCCCTGAGATTCATGTGGTGAAAATATTAAATAATGTGGAAGATGGATATAATGAAATGCGAAATGGGAAAGCTCAGGCGATTGTAATTTTACAGCGAAATTTATATAAAAATGTAATCCGTAAAGAATCCGAACCGGCGATTGTGATAGTGGATACACGAAATCTAATCGAAGCCAATTCATTATTAACAGGGATTGCAAAAACGTTAGGAACAGCGCGAATTGGATCAGAATTAAAGTTAATGGATAAATATTTTCCAGTTCCGGATCGACGGAATAAGGTATTACCTTTTACTGTTGTTTCCCGTCCGATGGGTAATCCATCTCTGGATTATTTCCTGTTTGTGATTTCTGCAATTCTGGTACTTGCAACACAACAAGGGATTCTTGTGGGATCCTGTATAGGTATTGCAAAAGAACGGGAGAATAACACATTATTTGATACAATAGCATCTGCGGGGGGAGCTTTTCGATATGTAATATTTAGACATATTTCTGTGATGGTTTTTGCGATACCAATCGTATTAGTGGTATCTCTATTGTTTTACGGGGCGTTTTCCATACCATCGGAGAATCTTTTTGCATCAATAGTAATGCTGATATTATTTGCAGGAACAGTGGTAACATTTTCCAATTTTGTGGGTATATTTTTTAAACGACCGGTAAATGTGTTACAATTTTTCTTTTTCTTTACATTACCGGTGTTTTTTATGTCGGGTTATACGTATCCGCTGGAAAGTATCCATCCGGTTTTACGGTTTATTATACGATTAATGCCGACTACACCTATTTTAAACTCGTTTCCACGAATAAATTATATTGAAGGCTCTGTGGGGTATTTAGGAATTTATTTTTTACATCAATTCGGTCTTTACATAATGTACATGGTATTTGGAATTATTGGAACAGCACTATTGAATAAAAAATTTTCTAAATCCTCATAACGAATAATAATAGATGATTTGATTGATAAAACTACCTGAACAATTTGTAAGAAGATTTTACAGGTTCCGGGGACAGATTTATTTAATGAGTCCCCGGAATACTAAAATTACTCCTGGGTCTTGGGAGAATCTCCTGACCAGATTTTATCACAATAATATTTTGTCCAGAGGTTTTCCCAGCATTTTTTATATCCCCCGTTAAATAAGTTCTGAGCAACGCGAGAAAGAATATCCAGATTTGATATCGTCTTTTTGTTTAATTCTAATCTTTTGGTTTCATATAATCCTTTCATATTTGTACTCCTCAAATAATTTAAAGCCATTTTTAATTAAATTTAGATTTACACGATTTTTTGGGCTTGAAAATAGAAAGCAATTCTAATTCCATTTTTGAGGAATAGGGAAGAAATCAGATATAAAGATTTTACCTCCTTTCATACAAGGGATTGCAAGGGAGTAAATGTTGTTTTATAAATAGAAAGGAAATTAAATTCGATTTACTATTGTCCGAAAGTGAGCATGCCAGTGTGCGAACTCGTACATATTTATTAGTTTCAGCTTAGATGTGGTTGGATAGTTCTTTAAGAAGGCTGTAAATGGATGCTGTTCGTGGGCGTTGCTCTGGGTCCTTTTTCAACATAAACATAATTAGATCATTAAGCATTCGATCTATTTCAGGACGGAGCTGATTGGGAGGAATAGGTTCTTTAGTGAGGATCTGTTTCATTATATCGATGGTGGTTTCCCCAATAAAGGGGCGTGTACCGGTAAGCATTTCGTAGTAGATTACACCGAGAGCATGTATATCGCTGGCAAGCGTGATTTGTTTCCCAGTAACCTGTTCGGGGGAGAGATATGCAAGGGAACCGATAACGATACCGGTTTGAGTGAGGCGATCCATGTATTGAGTCGTAGCAAGTCCGAAATCCAGAAGCTTCACAAAGTAAGGATCTTGATCTGTTTGGGTTAAAATTATATTATCAGGTTTTAAGTCTCGGTGGATGATGTTAAGAGTATGTATACTTTTTATAGCATCTGCTATCTGTAGCATGATATGGACTGCTGTCGAGATTTGGAGTTGTTTTTCTTGCTGAATGATTTTTGTGAGAGTGGGGCCTTCGAGGAGTTCCATTGCGAGGTAGAGATTCCCTTCGCTTTCTCCGCGTTCGATAACTTTAACAATATTGGGGTGAACAACTTGATCGATCATTGCGGCTTCTTGTTTGAATCGTTTTTTATGTATCTCATCAGCAAAAAATTCTTCTCTGAGGACTTTTATAGCAATTGTACGCTGACTTGAATCGGTGAAATCCTGCGCTTTAAATACGGTTCCCATTCCACCGGAAGCAACTTGCTGAAGGATTTTATAGTGACCGATATAATTTTTCTTCTTCCAGAAAGCGAACACGTATTGATATTTCCGGGCATAATAAAATCCGAATAGAAGTAATATTGCAAAAGCAGCGATTAAAAGATTTCGGATCATGGCCTGTCGATTAATCTGGTATTTCTGAATTTCATTATCTTTTTTTAGTATGGTAATTTCTTTTTCCTTTTTATCGTCTTCATATTTGGCTTGAATTTCAGTTATTTTTTTCTTACTTTCATTATCGAGAATTTTGGCTTCTGTTTCTTTATACTCTTTATAATACTTAAGAGCAGATTTATAATCACCGGTTTTTTCGTGGGTATCGGATATAACCTGGCATCCTTGCATAACAAGGTCCATCGAATCGGTACTCCTGGCAATTGTTAAACCGCGGTTTATGGATTGTAGAGCATCTGGATATCGAGACATTGTATTATAGATACTTCCGATTTCAATAAGAGTTTGGGAAATACTACGGTTTTCTCCCATTTTTTCCTGGATAAGAAGTGCCCGCTTATAGAAATCGAGTGCTTTTTGGTAATCGTTCAATTCTTTGTAAACGTACCCGATATTATAAAGCGAACTGGCAATTCCAGAATTATTATTCAGTTTTCTGTCAATTTCGAGTGATTTTTCATAATATTCAAGAGCCTTTTGTCTTTCCTTTAAATCCCAATACACGTTTGCAATATTATTGTAAAGAGAGGCAATATTCCTATGATCGTTCATTTTCACCCGGATATCGAGTGCACGGAAATAGTTTTCAAGTGCTTTCTTATGATTCCCCATCACCTGGTAAATCACACCGATATTATTTATTGAACTGGCAATAATAGTATTATCACCGAGTTCTTCTTTAATTTCGAGAGATT
Source organism: Acidobacteriota bacterium (assembly GCA_021817755.1). Classification (GTDB taxonomy): domain Bacteria; phylum Acidobacteriota; class Aminicenantia; order UBA2199; family UBA2199; genus JAKAGC01. The sequence continues at coordinate 4,936 of JAKAGC010000008.1, forward strand.
TTTGATAGTATTCGAGGGCTTTGGGGTAATTTCCCAGCATATCATAACTAATACCGATATTATTAAGAACAGTGGCAATACCTTTTTTTTCTTTTAGCTCTCTGAAAATCGTTAATGCTTTATGGAGATAATCTCGGGATTTAAAGTAATCACCTTTTCGATTGTAAATAATACTGAGAATATTTAATGCCACTGATTGGGTTTTTCGATTTCCTATTTTTTGTGCTACTTCAAGGCTCTTTTCTCCATAAGGGAGAGCGTGATCGTAATCGCCCAGTCTGAGAAAAGCCTGACATAGTTGATCGAGGACTTTTATTTCGGCGAGTCTATTAGGGTATTGTTTTAGTAAAGTAAGGGCTTCATTTCCGTAAGAGATGGCTTTCCGCGGATTTTCTTTCAAAAGAGATTCGGATATTCCAGTGAGTATTTCAATTCTTTCTTTTCCCCTTGCATTGGGTAACTGTTTTTCAAGTTCGTGAAAATCTACAGCTTTCAAAAAAAAAGTCAGAAAGAATAATGAAGCGGATAAAAAGATTACGGTTTTACTGGTAAAAAAAAAGCGCTTTAAATGACGGTGGTTTGAGGAATAGTTATTTGGTGTTTGCATGAAATAATTTTAGCATATAATATGATGAATTGCACGTCTTAATTTGAATTTGAAGCAATACTTATTAGAAATTTTCATGTAAAGTGATTACTTTGAAAATTATCGCTACCCTCTGGATGGAGAGAAAAATGAAATTTTTAATTTTAGACATTTATAAAAGGAAACGCTGAACCTTTCGAATTTTTCTATATTAAATATCGGGTGAATGTGATATAATAACACACTATATGAATTTTAATATTTTGAGGAAATGAATCGATGACAAAAGCGAAAGTCGCTATAATAAAGACGTCGCCTGATCGAGTAATTGAAGATTATCGTAAATTATGCCGGCTGGCAGAAATTGAAAAAGCATTGGATAACTCGACTGCGACTATTTTAAAAGATAATATAACCTGGCATAATGTTTATCCGGGTGTAAATACGACTCCGTGGCAATTGAAAGGAACTGTAGAAGGATTAAAAGAAGCTGGATTCGATAAGCTTGTGGCTGTTCATAATCATACGGTTGTTACGATTGCGGAAAAGGGTGAGGAAGAACTTAAATTTAAACCGATTTATGAAAATTACAATATTCCGGTTTTATTCAATTTTAAAGATGAGCATATGAAATGGGTAGAATTTAAGCCCTCATTCAAAACACTTGCTTTACATAATATTTTTCCACATGGAATACGTATTCCTGATTTTTTTATAGGAAAGAATATTGTTCATATGCCGACTGTTAAAACCCATTCTTATACGACATATACGGGAGCTTTAAAGAATGCTTTCGGGGGTTTGCTAAATTACCGAAGACATTATACGCATACATGGATACATGAGACATTGGTAGATTTACTGGCTATTGGGCGTGAAATCCATACTGGGATGTTTGCTACAATGGACGGAACAACAGCGGGAGAAGGTCCTGGCCCGCGTACTGTTATTCCTCATGATAAGCATGTAATACTTGCATCTAAAGACCAAGTTGCAATTGATTCCGTGGCGGCACGATTAATGGGTTTTGATTGGAGAAATATTCCTTGTATTGCACTATCTCATGAACATAAGCTGGGGATCGGGGATCCTTCGGAAATTGAAATCGTGGGGGATATCGATGCAGCTAATGAAAATTGGAACTTCAATGTGGGAGTTAATTTTGCTACGGGAGTGGGGCGATTATTCTGGCATGATTCTCCTCTCAAATACCTTCAGAAACTCTTTTTTCATACTCCAATGGTTCATTTATTCAATTTTGCTTCGTTTTTTTACCATGATAAATTCTGGTATAATGTAAAAGGAAAGAAAATCGTGAATACCTGGAAAGATAATTCCGACTGGGGTAAATTATTCGAATCTTATCAAAAATGAAACATAAAAAATACCTGAAGATTTTTATCGGTTTATTTCTGGCGGCTATTCTCATCGTTGTCTTTTTCGGACTTCGTGGAAAGAAAAACCTTCAATATAAAGTAGAATCGCTCCCTGATGGGGAAGGTTTGGTTTTTTACAGTTTTAATAAAAATAACCGGAAATCCCTTGAGCTAAAATGTAAGGAATCGAGAGAAGAGGGAGGGGGCAAAACTTCTTTAACTCTAATTGACGGCTTGATTTTTAAGAAGGGGAGAATGAATAAAGATATCCGTGTAACAGGAGATCATGGATATGTAGAAAATGATTTTAATAACTTTTATATGGAAAAAAATGCTAAAATCATTTCAGAAGATTTTTCAGTAAAGGGTGATAACTTTACTTTGAAAGATCAAGCAGAGCTGCATTCGCTGAAACAGGTCACTTACAAAACCGATGCACTTGCGGGAAATGCGGTAGCTGGTATGGATTTCTTTATAAATTTGAATACGGTGCGTTTTAACAATACATCGGGTTCATATTTACGGGAGAACCGATCATTCGATTATAAAACTGATATCTTATGGTTTATGGATAAAGATAAACTTGCTGTATTGGAAAAAGAGGTGCTGATTCGAGATGGGAAATCTTTTTTGAAAAGCGATTGGGTATCATTAAAATTTACAGATGATTTAAAACATATTATAGAGGCTTCGGCTCAGAAAAATAGTTATCTTTACTATGAAGACCAGGCAAAAGGCGAAATAAAAGAAATCAAAGCTGAAATTATTAAGAGTAATTATGATGCGGATGGAAATCTTGTCCAGTTGGTAGTAATGCAAAATGTTCGTGTTGTGATTAAAGATAAAACGAATCATATGCTTCTGGGCGGACAAATGGCTGAAATGCTTTATGATGGACCTTCGGGAAGGCCTACGCAATTAAAGGTGCCATTGCGTGGTACAATTGAGAATACAGGAAAAAGACGATTCAAAGTAACTGCGGATAAAATCGATGTTCTTTACGATGATAATGGTGAACCACGTTTTTGTACTGGAAAAGGGAAAGCGGAATTCGTTGTAGAGAATTATAATGGTATTTCTGATAAATTGGATTATAATATAGAAAAAAATTCTATTAACCTTACGGGTGATAATGCACGTCTTGAAAGTAAAAATAATACTTTCCGTTCCAATATCTTTTTAATTGACTCAAAAAAAGAAATACTATCTACAAATAATGGGATTCGTTCGATTGTTCAAATGGAAGGGGAAAATGTCTTATTATCAAAAGAGTCTGTATATGTAAATTCTAAGAAATTTACAGTATATGAAAAAGAGAAGAGATCGGTTTATGAAAAAGAGGTGAACCTTACACAAGGGAATACGCGTTTAACGGCAAATTTATTGGATATTGCCGGTGATAATACCATTACGGTTTCGGGTAATGTGGTTTTATCCTTTACTGGGAAACGTGATGGAAAAAATATATATGTAAAAGGGGATCAGGTTAATTTTATCCCGAAAGAAAAACGGATTGATATTATTACGAATGCTATTATTCGTGTGGATGAAACGATTTTAAGAGCTGTGAATATTTCAGTATGGTTTAATAAAGATGATGAAATTACCCGGATTTCGGGAGATAAGAATATTACTTTTTCCAAGGGAGAATTAACGGGTAATTCGGATCAAATAGATTGGTTATATACATCAGAAGAGGTTATTTTAACGGGGAATCCCTATATTGTAAAGAAGGTTCGTGGAGGAGATAGTGGAAAAACCCGTGGAAAAGAATTGAAAATCGATTTGAAAACGGATAAGATTACGATTTTATCAGATGATACGCGAAGAACAGAAACGGTAATTAAACAAGATTAATCTTATATAGTTATCTTATATACTTATATTTTATTATAGAAAATTTGAAAATTATAGTTTGATAAAGACAAGTAATAGGGGAGTCCTAAATTTTATAGTCCTAATGAGTCGGAAGATTTCTGCATTGCTGAGAGGCAGGTTTGGAGAAAATCATCGAGTTCAACCCCCATGCGTGAGCATTCTAACATCTGTTCCCGATTGGCACCTTTTGCAAATGATTTTTCTTTAAATCGTTTTTTCATACGTTGTAAATCGACATTTTCAAGTTTTTTTGATGGATGCATGAGTGCACAGGCAGTAATAAAACCGGAAGTGGGATCAACTGAATATAGGGCAATATCCATTTTTGAAAGAATTTCTGCTTTTGCATTGTGGGCTTTAATGGCATTAAGAATCTGGGGATCAATATTATAGGGGGTGAGCATTTCAACGGTTTTAAGGGTATGATTTTGGGGGTCATTTACAGTGTATTGATAATCAAGATCATGGAGTAAACCGGCTAATCCCCATTTATCAATATCTTCGTTAAAACGTGCTGCGAATTCTCTCATACATGCTTCGACAGCAAGACAATGTTTAACGAGATTATCTGAGTTTAAATGAGTTTTAATGAGTTCAAGTGCTTCATTTCTTGTAATTGGCATGTTTTTTCCTAGTTTTGATTTAATAAAAGGGCTTTTTCTCTGGTTGGGTAGGATATAAAAGGATGGCGGAGAGGGTGGGATTCGAACCCACGGTCCCGTTGCCAGGACAACTGCTTAGCAGGCAGCCCGATTCGGCCTCTCTCGCACCTCTCCGCGTGAATCGGTAAATAAAACAAATGCCGAGGACGGGACTCGAACCCGTACAGGACGCACCCACAAGCACCTCAAGCTTGCGTGTCTACCAATTCCACCACCTCGGCATCATCTTATTAGGTGGTATATATATCGTTATTATAATTTAGAACGATCGGAAGTTAATTTAATTATTTTGTTGGTTGGCTAGTAGTCCCATTGGTTTTGGGAGTTTCAGCCGTTTTCCCGGCAGGAATAGTGGGAACTGCTGCGGGTTTTTTTGTATCGGTTGTTTGTACAGTTTGTTTGGTGTTATCCATAATGGAAGAAGCTTTTCCTTTCTGAGCACCAAGGATGTATAGAGACAACGATGTGAGCATAAACATGATAGCTAATGTTGTGGTGAGTTTGGACAGTAATGTTGCGCTTCCACGGGGACCGAAACTGGATTGACTTCCCATAGAACCAAAAGCTCCAGCGAGATCAGCACTCTTTCCACTTTGGAGTAGAACAATAATCACCAGAAAAAAGCAAACAATAATATGAATAATCAACAGTAAAGTTTCCAATATATCCTCCTAATCCATGGCAACTTTGTAACAGTTCATTATTATATCAAAAAAATCGTCAATTTTCAAGGAGGAACCGCCAACAAGTACACCTTTTATATTTTTTTTTGAGAGAAGATCGAAGCTGTTTTGAGGTGTAACTGAGCCTCCATATAGGATTAACGGTGTTTTTGAGTTATCAGAAAAATTTTTGCTATTCAATTTTTCTATTAAAAAATTTCCTATAAATTCATGAACTTCTTGTGCCTGGTCAGGAGTGGCATTTTTTCCTGTACCGATTGCCCAAATAGGCTCATATGCAATAACAAGTTTCTGAATCTCTTGGACTGTCAAACCATCGAGGTCCGCAGTTAATTGATTTTCGATTTTAGAAAAGGTATTTCCAGATTCTCGTTCTTCGAGTGTTTCACCTACGCAAAGAATGGGGTTAAACTCGTGCTTGAGAGCTGTTTTGATTTTTTTATTAATAGAGATATCATCTTCTTTAAATATTTGTCTTCGCTCGGAATGACCGATAAGGACATAATCGGCAATGCCTTTTAGCATAAGAGGAGATATTTCTCCGGTATATGCTCCTTTTTCTTCATAAAAGAGATTTTGAGCACCGATTTTTACTTGAGAAGAAATACTTTTTACGGGATAGAGAGATGTGAAAGGGGAGATTATTAATACTTCAACGGTATTGAAAGAAGCTGAATCCTTTGAGGTTTTATGATTGAGGATGAGTTTTTCCTGAAGAGCAGAAATAAAATCAATGCTCTCCTGAGGGGTTTTATTCATTTTCCAGTTTCCGGCAATAATATAAGAAGGAGTAGTCATGGTTTATTCAGCCTCTGAAAGGGATTCAATACCAGGGAGTTTTAAACCTGATAGGAATTCCAATGAAGCGCCTCCACCGGTAGAGAGATGAGAAATCCGATCTGCAACTCCAGCTTTATTAACAGCAGAAATGGAATCACCACCGCCAATAATAATTATGGCTTTGCTTTTTGCGACTGCTTTAGCTATCTCCAGGGTTCCTGCGGCAAAGTTTTCGATTTCAAAAACACCCATGGGACCATTCCAAACAATGAGTTCTGCATCTTTTAACTCATTGGAGTAGAGTTCGATGGTTTCAAATCCGATATCGAGGCCCATCATCTCTTCGGGGATATCTTTCCCTTTTTTGACCATGCGAATGGTTACTTCTGGTTCTATCTTCATTGCAGCTACATGATCAACAGGAAGAAGCAATTTTATCTTTTTCTCTTCTGCTGTTTTGATAATATCTCTACATTGATCCAGGTAATCATTTTCAACGAGTGAATTTCCAACATTAATTCCTTTTGCTTTCAGAAAAGTATAAGCCATCGCACCACCGATCATGATTTTCTGGGCTTTTTCCATGAGGTTATTAATGATGGGGATTTTATCGGATACTTTTGCGCCACCTAAAATTAATGTATAAGGTTGAGGGGGGTTTTCTGTAGCGAGACTGAGGAAATCGATTTCTTTTTTTAAGAGGAAACCTGCTGCAGCAACGGGAACGAATTCGGTAATTTTCTGAATAGAGGCATGTGCTCTGTGAGAGGCTCCGAATGCATCGTTGATGTACACATTGATACCTTTTGCGAGTTCGCGGGCGAATTCCTCATCGTTTTCGGTTTCACCGGGATGAAAGCGGAGGTTTTCTAACATTAATATTTCGCCTTCGTTGAGTTGGGATTTGGCATTCTCGACTTGTGAGCCGATGAGTTCACCAATAAATTTGACTTCCTTTCCAATTAACTGAGAAAGCCTATCGGCTACTGGTTTCACAGAATATTTTTTATCTTTATCGCTTTTGGGACGACCGAGATGAGTAGCACAGATAATTTTGGCTCCTTCTTCAATCAGATACCGGATGGAGGGAAGTGTAGAGCGTATGCGTGTATCATCAGTAATCTGGGCCCCATCCAGGGGAACATTGAAATCTACTCGCAAAAACACACGTTTTCCTTTTACCGAGATGTCGGAGATTTATTTTTTTTTCATATCGATTTCGCCTTAAATGAGTTAGCTTTTGGCTATTTTAATAACAAGGTCTTTTAAGCGATTTGAATATCCCCATTCGTTATCGTACCAGGCGAGGATTTTTACAGTTGTATCGGAGATAATAGTTATAAATTCACTATCTACAATTGAGGAGTGAGGATTTCCGATAATATCTGTAGAAACGAGTGGATCTTCGGAATATTCGAGGATATTTTTCATTTCATTCTGAGATGCATTTTTAAATAATTCTTTAATATGATCTTTGGTTGCTGGTTTTTCCAGGTTCACAACAAGATCGACGAGAGAGCCGTCAGGAGTGGGGACACGGATTGCGCAACCTGTTATTTTTCCTAATAATTCGGGTATAACTAATCCAATGGCTTTTGCAGCACCGGTAGTGGTTGGAATAATATTGACTGCGGCGGCGCGAGCTCTGCGTAAATCTTTATGAGGTAAATCCAGAATACGTTGATCATTTGTATATGCATGGATTGTTGTCATATTACCGTTAATAATTTTAAAATGATCGTGTAATACTTTTGCAACGGGGGCAACACAATTGGTCGTGCAGGATGCATTGGAAATGATATGATGCTTTTCATGATCGTACTGGTTGTCATTTACTCCGAGTACCATGGTAATGTCGGGATCGGTTGCAGGGGCGGAAATGACTACTTTTTTTGCTCCTGCGTTGATGTGTTTAATGGCATCGGCCCGTTTTGTAAATATCCCGCTGGATTCAACTACAAGATCGATTCCTAGATCTTTCCATGGAAGATTTTCTGGGTTTTTTTCAGAATAAACCTGGATATCTTTACCGTCTACAGATATGTGATTTTCTTTTACTTTAACAGGTTTCTCGAATCTCCCAAAAACACTATCGTATTTTAATAAATGCGCCAATGTCTCTGTCGAAGTGATATCGTTGATTGCAATTACGTCAAATGTATCCTGGTTCAAACAGGTACGGAGAAAATTTCTTCCAATTCGTCCAAAACCATTAATGGCTACTTTGTAGGTCATCGATTACCTCCTAAGTTTTTTTCAATGAATATTTTTAACATATTAACAAGCATAAGGCAAGCTTTTTGTCCATTAAAATTTTTTAACATTGGTTTTCGTGATTTGTATTATAGTCCGAGATCATTTACTGATGGGGCTTGTGTAAAATTAATTGCAATGGGGTCGGACCTATTGAAAAAAAAAATGAAAATTTCTATAATTGTAAAATGATGAAACAAAAAGAGATTCCATTTTCAATACCGTTTATTAATGAAAGAGAAATTAAAGAAGTTGTGAAAGTGTTGAGGGGCAAGTGGATTACGACGGGCTCTGAGGTAAAGAGATTTGAAGAGAGTGTTAGAGAGTACCTGGATGTGAGTACTGCGGTAGCTGTTTCCTCGGGGACGGCTGCTATGGAAATTGCACTTGCAGTTAACGGAGTGGGACCGGGTGATGAAGTTTTAACAACGTCGTATACATTCGCTTCTACAGTAATAGTTATTCTCCATCGGGGTGCAGATGTGGTTCTTGTGGATGTTGAGGATAGAACATTCAATATCGATGCTGAAAAAATCGAAAGAGAAATCAAGGAAAACTACGAAATGACAGGGAGTGGATTAATTTCCAGGAAAAGTAAAAAGCGCCTGAAAGGAATTATTGCTGTTCATTTCGGTGGACAATCGGCGGATATGAAACTGATCAATGGTATTGCTGAAAAATACAACCTGTTTGTGGTTGAAGATGCAGCACATGCGATTGGGAGCGTTCACCACGGAATCAAAACGGGGAAAAGCAGAAATTTTGTTTGTTTTAGTTTTTATTCGAACAAAAATCTCACTACTGGCGAGGGTGGAATGATTGTTACTGATAAAAATGAAAATGAACAAAAGTTACGAATGTATTCGCTTCATGGAATTTCCAAATCGGCTATTGAACGTTATAAAAATGGATTGCCGTTTTATGATATTGTTTTTCCGGGTTATAAAGCGAATCTTACTGATATTCAAGCGGCTCTTGGAGTAATCCAGATGGAAAAACTGGAACGGATTACGGAATTAAGAAATCGTGTAGCTAATTGGTACAATCATTATTTTAAAGATGTGGAAGAGATTTCCACTCCTTTTATAAAAGAGTATAATTCCTCAGCAAGACATCTTTACCCAATTTTGATTTCACCTTCATTAAGGCAACGACGTGATGATTTTATTGTAGATATGCGGAGTAAAAACATTTATCCCTCAGTTCATTTCATACCGGTACATTTTCATAGCTTTTACAAAAATTTCGTAAACCTTGATGGAAAAATTCACCTGCCTGTAACTGAAGATTTATTTTCACGAGAGATTTCACTTCCTATTTTTCCTGGAATTAAAAAAAGCGAGGTAAAGTATATCGTGGATGTGATAAAGGATTCGATCGTTAGATTTAGATAAATCTTTAAACCTTTGAGGGGGGAACGTCCATATTTTGGAATTTAGGAGAAATTTCCAGTATAAAAATTTGTGAAAAACATCTCTGAATTAAAAATTCATAATTGGTTATGAAAAAAGGTAGAGAGAATACTGGAGAAAATTCAATTTTTGGGAGTTGTAAAAGGTTATAAAAAAACACAGGCCGGGAATGGGGGGGACATTCCCAGCCTGTTAGGGGGGAGAGATATAAAAAAACTAATTTAAGAAAATATAATAACAAACTTTAAAACAAATTGCAATAATAATCAACTGTTTTTTTTTATTTATGGAAATTTCTTATAAACTCTTCAACTTCGGGTATACCGCCTTGATAAATGAGATATCCATTGTAGGGTTCACAGGGTGTAATGTCTCCGCTAATTGGAGTGAGCATAATTTGTTTTACTTTTTCGAGATCGCTGGTTTGTCCGAGTGCCCATGCCAGTTTAACATAAGCGACTTCAGGTAATAAATTCTCACCTGGGACGATGCCTTTAGCAACAAGGTCTCTACCTGTTTCATAAACAAACATGTGAACATATCCCCACAGGGTTTGTACTGTCATATAGATGGCTACTCCTGCTTTAGTTGCTCTTTCGATAGCGGGGTAAAGGGGTTTGTTAATATGACCGAGACCGGTTCCTGCGATAATGATTCCTTTGTAACCATTATCGACTAGTGAATCGATTATATCTCTGTTCATATTGGGATAATAATAAACAATGGCAACTCGTTCTTCAAAGTAGGGGAGTATCTTGACATTTCTATCATTTCTTCTGCGGTTGTAATCCTTTTTCAATGGGGTAATTTTATTGCGTTGAACAGTAGCGATAGGAATATCTCCAATGGTGCGGAAGGTAGAACGGTAAGAGGAATGCATTTTTCTTACTCGGGTTCCGCGATGGAGGAGACCATATTCATCGGAAGTGGGACCGAACATACAAACCATTACTTCTGCGATATCGGAATAAGCGGCTGCTGTAGTGGCATGGATTAAATTCAATGCTGCGTCTGAGGAAGGGCGATCGGAAGAGCGTTGAGAGCCAACCATTACGATGGGTACGGGGGAATTCTGTATCATAAATGATAATGCTGCTGCTGTATGATGCATTGTATCCGTACCATGACCGATGACAATACCGTCGATTCCCTTTTCGATTTCTTTCCCAATGGATTTTGCAAGGGTAATGTATTGTTCGGGGCCCATATTTTCGCTAAAAACAGCAAAGAGTTTTTCGGTAGTTAGATTACAGACATCGGCAAGTTCAGGAACAGCTCCATATAGTTCTCCGGGGGAGAAGGCAGGAATAACTGCTCCAGTTCTATAATCGAGACGTGAAGCGATTGTGCCACCTGTACCAAATAATTTGATATTGGGTTTATCGGGTGAACTGGGAAATTCTTTTTCTGGAATTTTATAATGTGCTTCTTTATATCCGTATTCTTTCATCTCGATGATTGTATCGACAGTAATACCGATATTGTAGCCGGTGGCGAGTTTTAATACGAGGTGTTCAGAATCATCATTTTCTGAGCGGGGGAGAATAATTCCTTTAAATTCTCCGCGGGTTGTGTTAACAGTGGTTTCACTCCAAACTCTAACTTTAAATTGTTTTAATACGTCCAGAGCTTTGCCTTTATATCCTTTAAACATATCAGTCATTTTGGCCTCCCTCGATGAGTTCGCGTAATTCTTTCAAATTCATGTTTCCGAGTGCCATGGGTTTTAATCGTCCCATAATCCATAATACCATTGCCGATTTATCTTTTAATTTTGATATTTCGAGGAATTTTTCTTTTAATACGGCAATGTTTTCGATTATTTCATCTTCGGGAACCTGGCGGTAACCGATGGTAGTCAATACGGAGTCAAAATCCATTTTGGGATGTTCATAGACTTCGGGGAGCATTTCTTTGATTATATCGCGTTTGAGTTTCTTTTTAATGATAAAATCGAATAATTCGTAGATGCGGTTATAATCGAATTGAGAAGCGGGAACAATTTGTCCTTCAATGTGTTTTAAATATTGACCGATCAATATCCCGGTAAAACGATGGGGTTGATTGAAATCGGTAATTATTCTCTGGATTAAGGGGAAGAGATTCCGTTTGAGAATAAAGGGGTAAGCATCGGTGGGAATTTTCCATTCCATCATTTGCAGAATGCACTGAGAAACTTCTGCGGGAAGCTGTTTTCGAATTCCAATAATTTTATTTTCTTCAATGGGAATAGGGGCTGAGTCGGTATCGGGATACATACGGTCGGGTCCGGGGAGGACGCGTTCAAAAATGGTGGTACCGTTTTCAAAAGATTTACGTGTTTCATTGGGTACACCCATTGTAATAGCTAATTGGCAACGTTCTTCGATGGTATCGAGAGCGGTTTTGATATCTTCGGCAGGTCCCCAGAAAATGAGTTGTGCGTCTTCTTCATGACTTTTTAGAAGTTCTGAAATGGGTGAAAAATCCATTTTAAAACTGTTTAATTCGAGATTTGGATCTGCGTCTGAAAATGGAATTTTATCGATTCCTGTATCCCATGCTTCGGAATGTATCATGTTGGGTTTTTCGAGGCAAGCGATAACTTTAAGACGATCGCTTAGTTCATTGCTGAAAGACTTTCCGGGTTGGGTAAAAAATGACAATATGCCTTTGAATTGTGGAAGATTTACTGCAACAAAGCGGTATTTTTCAAGGTTATCTTTATCAATTATATTTGTGATCCCAGGGATTTGAGAAGGAGTGATAAACTGGTGGGAGATTCTCCACATAGTGGGGTCGGTGATTCGCTGATTGAGTATATCTTTAATATCGAGGAGTGCTTTTTGCCTGAAAGCTTCATTGTGAGTCAATTGGGGGATCCAACGTATATGAGCGACACCTTTAATTTCAACTCGTGTGCCGCCTGTGACGGAGACATTTACATCTTCACGTGCTGCTCCGATTCCAGTTCTGACTTTGCCGGAGCTACGAGTAAGAAAGCGTATATAATGGGCGGCTTCAGCAGCTTCATCGGGGGTAAGCATATCGGGATAGGTAACGGTTTCAATGAGAGGCATACCGAGGCGATCGGTCTGGTAAATACGTTCATGGCCGATATCGGAAATTTCGCGACAGGAATCCTCTTCAATACTAAGTTGGATTATACGTACTTTCTTGGAGGAAAGAGGAATTTCTCCTTCAATACCGACAATTGCGGTTCGCTGAAATCCGGTAGGAATACTTCCATCGAGGTACTGTTTACGGGTGATGTGGAGTTCACCTACAACATTGGTTTTTAGAATTAATGCAATTTCAATGGCAATATCAAGGGCTTCACGGTTCAAGGGAAAGGGGGGAGTATCATCAATTTCATAGGTACACGCGGTTTTATTATTAATGCGGTAAGTGATGTTTTTACGGGTCTTGAACTCCATTAAAGCGGTTCCATCATATTCACCTAATTCACTCAATGTGGGGCGCATATGACGGATAACTTCTGCATCGAAATCGTGGTGTTCGTGATAGATTCCACCGGGACACCGACAGAATAATTTCTTGGCGGTTTTCAATTGTTGGTGAATCTCCAAACCGCACTTGAATCCCAACCGGGCGTAGGTCTGAATATCTGCTTTTTTCCTTGAAACATAGCCGATTTGTTCTTGAGACTGCGGATGATTTT
>JAKAGC010000486.1 GCA_021817755.1 Acidobacteriota bacterium
TGAATCCACCCCAGGTAAACCCCAATTTCAAACAATACCTCGCGGACCCGTTGCATCCCAGGAAGCCATTAAAATCCTCGGAACCAACGGCGGCGGATTCTTTAATGCCAATTCCTCCCATCCCTATGAAAACCCCACACCCTTAACCAATTTTATCCAGGTTCTCATGATATTTTTAATTCCATCCGGTTTAACCCGTTACCTCGGACTCATGGCACATAATAAAAAACATGGATGGGCCATCTGGTTTACCATGACTATTCTTTTTACTGCCGGATTTTTAATATCCATGTATGCTGAATCATCGGGAAATCCTTTAATGCAGAAATGCCATATCATTCAATCCCCCAATATGGAGGGAAAAGAAGTACGATTCGGAGTATTCGGGTCTTCTCTTTACTCAGTAGCCACTACCGATGCATCCTGCGGCGCTGTTAATTCCATGCATGATTCCTATACCCCTCTCGGTGGTCTTGTTACATTGGTGAACATCCAGCTCGGGGAAATCGTATTCGGCGGTGTCGGGTCCGGTTTATACGGAATGCTCATATTTGTTATAATCGCCATATTCCTTGCCGGGTTGATGGTGGGAAGAACACCCGAATACCTCGGTAAAAAAATCGATTCTCATGAGGTCAGGTTATGTGTTTTAATTATATTAATAACCGCATTATTTACACTCGGACCAGCAGCCTGGGCTGTTTCCACCAAATGGGGAGTCGCTGCCGCAGGCAATAAAGGACCCCATGGATTCAGCCAGATTCTTTACGCATTTACTTCCGCAGCAGGCAATAATGGCAGTGCTTTTGCCGGGTTGTCAACCAATAATTCTATTTATAATGTACTTATGGGAATTGTAATGCTTGCTGGGCGCTTCTTTGTCATCGTTCCCGTTCTCGCATTAGCCGGAAGCCTTGCCCGGAAGAAAACCGTACCCCCGGGCCCTTCTTCTTTCCCTGTCAATGGATTTACATTTATTCTACTTCTACTCGGTGTCATTATTATCGTCGGTATGCTTACCTTCCTACCCGCACTCGCATTCGGTCCCATAGCAGAACATTTTATCATGCTTCAAAATTCAACACTCTTTTAGGAGATTATCATGAAACATGCTCCCTCTTCCCTATTTCAAAAAAAAATACTTCGCGAAGCCATCTATCAATCCATTAAAAAATTAAATCCAGCAATTATGATAAAGAATCCGGTTATGTTCATTACTCAAATATGTGCCGTAATCACTCTCATCGCAGTATTATTTCCCGAACCCGGAGAAACAAGAAGTTTTATTATTCAGATCGCATTGTGGTTGTCGTTTACTGTTCTATTTGCCAATTTTGCCGAAGCCGTTGCAGAAGGACGAGGAAAAGCGCAAGCCGATTCGCTGCGTAAAACACGAACATCCATACCTGCTAAAAAAATTATATCCAAAGAAATCTTTGAAACCCTTCCCGCAGAACTCTTAAAGAAAAACGATATATTTGCCGTTGAAGCCGGAGAGATTATCCCCGCTGATGGAGAAGTCATAGAAGGAATAGCTACAGTAGATGAATCTGCTATAACCGGTGAATCTGCTCCAGTAATTCGTGAGGCAGGAGGCGATCGAAGCGCTGTTACCGGTGGAACCCGTGTACTCTCCGATCGAATTGTCGTACGTGTTACCGCAGAACCCGGACAAAGTTTTCTCGATCGAATGATAAAACTTGTCGAAGGCGCAGGACGCCGCAAAACCCCAAATGAAATCGCCCTGACCATTCTTCTTTCTGCACTCAGTATCATATTTCTGGTTGTTGTAATCACGTTAAAGTTTTTTGGGCTTTATTTTAATATTTCTTTCAGTGTTACAGTTTTAGTCTCCCTGCTCGTATGTCTTATGCCTACCACCATAGGCGGATTACTCAGCGCTATCGGCATTGCAGGCATCGACCGGCTTGTTCAGAAAAATGTGCTTGCCATGAGCGGCAGGGCAGTCGAAGCAGCCGGAGATATCGATGTGTTGTTAATGGATAAAACCGGAACCATTACCATTGGCGATCGCCAGGCAGTCGAATTTATCCCCGCTCCCGCTATATCACCACAACAACTCGCAGAGGCCGCACAGTTATCTTCTCTTGCAGATGAAACGCCTGAAGGGCGTAGTATTGTTATACTCGCCAGGAAATCAGGATTAAGAGGACAGGCAATTTCCGATATTCCCTATGCCCGCTTTATTTCATTTTCCGCTCAAACCAGGATAAGTGGTGTCGATATCGGGGAACGTTCCATTCGCAAAGGCTCCCCTTCCGCTATTCGTGCATTCATTCCTACCCCTTTTCCACCCGAAGTTAGCAATACTGTAGAAAAAATATCCAGGTCCGGAGGTACTCCCCTTGTCGTTTCCGACCGGGAACAGGTTCTCGGTGTCATTCATTTAAAAGATATCGTTAAAGGCGGACTTAAAGACCGCTTTCTTAGATTAAAATCCATGGGAATTAAAACCGTCATGATAACCGGGGATAATCCGTTAACCGCATCATCTATCGCATCAGAAGCAGGAGTCGATGACTTTATGGCAGAAGCAAGACCCGAAGATAAACTTGCCCGCATCCGAGAAGAACAGGAAAACGGTTTCCTTGTGGCAATGACAGGCGACGGAACAAATGATGCCCCCGCTTTAGCACAAGCCGATGTCGGAGTAGCCATGAATACCGGAACACAGGCCGCAAAAGAGGCCGGTAATATGATCGATCTTGATTCCAACCCAACAAAATTAATAGAAATAATCGAAACCGGTAAACAAATGCTCATGACCCGCGGCGCATTAACCACCTTTAGCATTGCCAACGATATTGCCAAGTTTTTCGCTATTATCCCTGCCATGCTCATTGTGCTTTTCCCACAAATTGCCCCACTCAATATCATGCATCTCAAATCTCCTTCCAGTGCCATACTCAGTGCTGTGATTTTTAATGCAATAATCATTATCCTCTTGATACCCCTTGCACTCCGCGGAGTCTCTTTCAAACCCCTAAAAGCAGCCGCATTACTTCGCCGTAACCTTTTTATTTACGGCTTCGGCGGACTCATTGTTCCATTTATCGGCATCAAGTTAATCGATATTGCCATCGATTTTTTACACCTCGCTTAAGGAGTAAACCATGAATAACAACCCCTATAATCATTCTCCCAACTTTTCATCCCACTCCCATTCTTCTCTAATCTCCCGGATATTTTCCGAAATTCGCTCAGCTCTTGTTCTTACATTCGGTTTTGTTTTACTTTTATCCATTATCTATCCCGTTCTTGTATGGGGAATCGCACAAACATTTTTCCCCTTTCAAGCCAATGGCTCTTTTTATAATAAAGAAAACAGTGTAATTGGGTCGAATCTTATCGGTCAGAAATTCACCCAGCCCAGTTATTTTCACCCCCGGCCATCCTCCGCCGGAGATGGGTATGATGCCATGTATTCAGGCGGTAGTAATTTCGGCCCCACATCCAACCTCTTCTATCAAACAATCCTGAAAAGAGCACAGGAGTATCGAAAAGAAAATCTCCTACCCCCTACTACTCCCATTCCTCCCGATGCAGTAACCGCTTCAGCTAGCGGACTCGATCCAAATATCAGTATTGAAAATGCAAAACTCCAGGCCGCTCGGATTGCTATTTCAAGAGGAATCGATAAAAATACAATATTCCAGCTTATTCAGCGATTTACAGAAAACAGACAACTTGGAATTTTTGGGGAAAAACAGGTGAATGTGCTCCGGTTGAATCTCGCTCTCGATTCCCTTTCTCCACTAAACCCAACAAAGCTTCAACCCAAAAACCAAAACTCAGTAAAAAACGTAAAAAATGACCGTAAGAACCATTAAAAGAGAAAACAATGGACGAAGAAAAGACAGGAAGAGCCAATAGTTTTTTGAGAATGATACGGCGTTCCCGTAGAGGTGGGCTTAAAATCTACCTCGGGTATTGTGCCGGGGTAGGTAAAACCTATCGAATGCTCGAAGAAGGCCATAGTATGGTGGAAGAAGGAATCGATATCGTTGCCGGTTTCGTTGAAACACATGGAAGGGCAGACACAGCAAAGCTTCTCGAAGGATTAGAAATTATTCCACGTATATCCATGGAATATAAAGGTATTCGTATCGAGGAAATGGATGTCGATGCCATATTGAAGCGAAAACCTTCTGTTGTTCTTGTGGATGAACTCGCTCATACCAATGTTCCCGGTTGCCGAAATATGAAACGGTATGAAGATGTTATGGAGATACTCGCCGCCGGAATTCATGTAATCACTACATTGA
>JAKAGC010000487.1 GCA_021817755.1 Acidobacteriota bacterium
GTATTTCCTTCTTTAACCATCCGGTTGATTTCGCGTAAATCGTTTGTCCCTAGATGCGCGACCATACCGCTTCCACTAGTAATTAATTTGTTCAGAGCATCCATGCTGTAATCGTGTGTATTAATCCACTCGATTAATGACCATACCGGAAGAGAGCCTGCTCTTTCCAATGCAAAAGGTCCATCGCCATTTAAGCCATTATTTACATCAACTACGCGCCCTTTCTTATGGGCTCCGGCTGTTATTCCACCGCCAAGGTGAACCACAATCAAGTTACATTGCTCATAAGGACGATTCAATCGTTTTGCTGCCAGTCGTGCGGATGCCTTGTGATTCAACGCATGAAACATGCTTACCCGGTTTATCCCAGGTATACCGGTAATACGTGCAAAATCATCCATTTCATCTACTACTACCGGATCAACGATATATGCATCTACTCTCCATTCCTGTGCGATTGTATCGGCAATAATTGCCCCAAGGTTGGCCGCATGCTCTACTTTAAGATTCGAAAGATATAATTTCATTTCTTCCGAAACCTTATATGTTCCACTTTCCATCGGCGTTAATATTCCCCCTCTTCCAACCACTGCCGATAAGTAAGGGATATCTTTGCATTTTTCTTCTACAAAGTTCTCTACTATCCGGGTACGAAATTCACGTTGATCTATCACTTTTGCGAAGGGGGCCAATTCTCCGACTGTGTGGGATATCTTGGAAGAGATAATATTTTCGTCTTCTTTAAAAATGGCCAGTTTTGTAGATGTAGAACCGGGATTAATGACTAATATATAATTTGTATTTTTATTCTCTGTTTTCACGCTATATGATACCATTTTAATACCCCTTTCCGCAAGCCCCAAATACCAAAAATTTCCCCTTTTGCTGTTTTTTTTTGATGCCCCCCCGATAACTCTTTATGATAAAAAGAAATCGGGGGAGCTGTATTGAACTCGTTCTAAATATTAGAATGAAATATTGATATCAACCGGATACCAGACTTTTACTTTTACATTGTCTTTTTTACCCGGTTTATATTTCCATTTCTTTAATGTTTTTGAGAGAACCGATTTAATATCGCTCGGAGTCTGAGCCGGGATATTGACATCCGTCACAGTTCCGTTTTCATCGATCAGGATGATAACACGAATTACAGAAGATGTGCCTTTATACTTTTTGATAATCATCGGTGGGAAGACTGGTTTCGGACCATCAGTCAAAACTGGTTTTTCCGATAATACTGAAAATGCTACCAGTTGACCTTCGGTTGTGCGATGTGCTTCTTCAATATTTTTACGCTGTTCATCTTTCTTTTTTTGTTCTTCTATAGCACGCAGCCTATTTTCTTCATCGACTCGTTTTTGTTCATCCAATTTTTTCTGATTATCTGCTTCTTCGTCACGTTTTTTCTGTTCTTCCAATACTTTCTTTTTTTGTTCTTCTTCTTTTTTCAGATTTTCAGCTTTTTCCACAGCTTTTTTCATTTCTGTGTCGTGCCATTCTTTCAGCTTTTTAACTTCGTCTTCCTGGGCTTTCTTTTCTGCTTCCGTGTTGGCAGCTTTATCTTCGATGTTTTTTAATTTCAGTTGATACTCATTGGCAAGATTTTTCTGATATTGCTCAAATGAACGTTTCAGATCTTCCGCTGCTTTTGATTGCTCTTCTCTTTGCTTGCTTACCTCTTTTTGTTGTTTTACTATAATAAACGTACTGATAGCAACAACTACAAGCAGGATAATAGCCAATGGAATAATGATTCTCATCTTGGATTTTTTCTGATCATCCAAACCCGTTAGAATATCTTCTACCAGGTGATCATCCTCTTTTTTTGAAGACGCTTTTTCCTTTTTCTCTTCAGGAATAACAAAAGCCAGTTCTTTTGCCAATAATTTATTCTCTTCTTCCATTGATTCCAGGTACATGGAATTCATATAATATGCAAGGTTAAAGGTAATCGATGAAAGTTCCTCGATATGGAATTGACCTGCGATAAAATCCTTAAATTCTTTTATATTACCGAAGCGTTTCGCAGGCATCGGGTTTAAGGTCTTTTTGAAGAAAGTAATAATATTGGTCAGGAAATCTTTATCTGAGGATGGAATATGTTGAGCAAAGCTAATATTGGAAAACTTAGATTCAAAATCCTCATCAGGTGAACAGGAAAAGTATTGCCCGGTCAGAATACGATAAAGCATATATCCCAGGTGATAGATATCCGATTGAGAGACCGGTTTTTCTTTACGGAGTAGTTCCGGAGCAATCCAGGCCCCGTATTTCTTCTCCATTTCAGCAAGGATATCCATTTCTTTGCTCAGATAGGGAAAAATACCGTAGTTCTTTAACAGAATTTTACCATCGTAATCCACAATGATGTTATCCGGTGTTAAGAAACCGTGAAAAGATTTCTCACCGCTAACGACGATAGAAGACCCGGTATCGATCAGGTCTGCAATTGCGTAGGCAATGGAAAAAGCCAGATCGAAGTTGATCGGCATATCTTTTTGAATCGAATCTTCCATTACCTGCTCGAAGGTTCTCCCTTTCATGATCGGATAAACCAGGTAAGTTTTATTTCCATCCTGGAATATCTTTTCCGGGGAATACAATTTCGGGATATTGGATTTTCTAACGCCTTCCAACAGAATCCCGATTTTTTTCCAGGTATTGGGGTTCGAATACAGGAAGGGGTATACTTCGGTAATTAAAGAATGATGATGCGCTTTTCGCTCATCCGAAACGATTTCGCCGGCCCTGTAATTTACGCCCAATGCGTCTGTACCGATTTCTTTAAATAAAAAATAGTTGTTTACGATTTTGTAAGGAATCTCCTGCTTATTCATATTCGACCTCTTTTTATCGTTGATATTAGCAACATAGTAGAATTATAGCCAATAATTAAAAAAAAGCAAGAGAAAAATTGAAATTCCCTTGTTTTCTTCTTCGATAGAAAATTTTATTTCAATTCTGTTGCATGAAGTTCCCAGACATCTTCGTCTTCATTATCTATTAATTGATATAATTTGTTATTTCGAATTGCCATCGGATCCGGTAGTAGTCCATATGCAAACGATACCGGTACAAAAATCTGTTTGATGAATTTCCCGTTAAAATCGAAAATCAAGAATTCCATCTGTCCGTTTTTCTCTTGATAGGTTAACACATATATCTTATCATCCGCAGCAATTAGCGATTGGATTGCCGGAAACATCGCTTTAAACTTCGTTCTTTGCTTTACTATTTCCTTAAATTGTTTAAACTGCGGATTTTTTTCGATGGTTTCAAATACTTTTTGTTTATATTTCTCCGTTATTTTCATAGGGGGATATTTATGTTTGATTTCTGCTAATTTTTTCCCTGTTGCATCGAAAATTCCAATATTCACTTCTTCCGGGCTACCGCTGAGTGGAACGGCCATTTTATTTTTCCATATTGCAAAATTAAAGGAGTCATCCGGTGTGTCAGGGATCTTTCCCATTTCATATACCCGGTTGATTAACTCTTTTATCTTTTTAAATTCCGGATCATAAATCGTAAGTGCCATTGTTACTTTTTGAGTTTTTTGATCCATCTGAAATCCATATCCTGCGTAATTCTGCCCAAGTGGTTGAAGCGCAAACTGAAACGTGGTTAATTTTTTTTCCTTGATGTACTTACCTGTGCGAGTATAAAAGGATATTTTATTCTGGCTCAAAATAAACAAGGAGTCTTTCTGAGGAAATACCGCTACTATTTCGGTGAACTGGAGAGGGAGAAATTCTTGTGGGCCCTCGCCGCGTTTTCCGAATTTCCCTACCAATTTATTATCTTTCAGAGAATAAATCGATATAACTTCCCTATCAGACACATAAAACTGTTGATCATCTACCGCCAGGTACTTTGGTGATTCGATTCCAGGCAGTTTCGTAACTACCGCACCCATGGTAGTCATATATAAACCTAACAACGCAATTAAAACTAAGAATTTTTTCATAATATTCTCCTATTGGTTTGTATACGTTTGGAATTTCATTTGGTTTAAGAACATTTAGTAGCAGGGTTGAGATTCTTTCTCCCATTTCGTCAACATGTTCATGATTTGCAGGAGTAATGTAAATCCCGAAATATCCTCTGAACTGAGCTTTATAGTAACGAAAAACGGTATAGTGATGAACGGGAAGGGAAATATCTACTATTTAAACCCATTAAACCCCAAATTTAAGTTTTCCAAATTGGTTGCAAATTTCCCGGCGGTTATGTCATAATATATTCCCTGGAAAATTTT
>JAKAGC010000488.1 GCA_021817755.1 Acidobacteriota bacterium
TTGATTGCATTATATAAAATTCCGGCTGCGACTTTGAGTTCCAATTACAATATGGCTCTCCCATTATTAATGAAGGAATACTTCCCCACCGGATTACTGGGGCTTGGTTTGACTGCTCTGATTGCCAGTTTTATGTCCGGTATGGCAGGAAATGTAACCGCATTTAATACAGTATGGACTTTTGATATTTACCAAAGTTATATCAACCCGAATAAAGATGACCGTCATTATGTATGGATGGGAAAAATGGCAACGGTATTCGGAGTGTTAGCCAGTATTGGGTTGACTTATATGGTAATGCATTTCAATAATATAATGGACTATATACAGTTGTTGTTTTCCTTTTTTAATGCGCCGCTCTTTGCGACTTTCCTGTTGGGAATGTTCTGGAAACGCACTACAGCTAATGGGGCGTTTTATGGTTTATTAGGAGGGATTGCTACGGCAGCGGTTCATCATTTTATTATATATAAAGGTGGTCTCATTCATTATGCATCCGAAATGACTGCCAATTTCTACGGTGCTATTCTAGCATGGCTGATATGCTTCCTCTTGACCATCCTGGTGAGTTTTTTCACTAAAAGAAAACCGGATAATGAAATGGTTGGGTTGGTATACTCTCTTACTCCCAAAGAAGACAGGAGCAGGATTCCACTTTACATGAAACCGGGATTCTTAGCAATTATCATTATTTTATTAACGCTGGTTATGAATATACTTTTCTGGTAAGAAGGAGGGCAAATAATGGACATCAAATTACCGCTTGGTCTTATTTTTACGATTATCGGGTTGATATTAATAATCAGTGGGGCCACTCATACAGAAGAAATAATAGCAAGACTCCATTTCAATTTTAATCTATGGTGGGGCATCATAGTCACATTTTTTGGCACAGTTATGCTTCTTGTTCATTTTAACAAAAAGAAAAAAATCTAAAATATATAGTTATTGATTATGAGCCTGAGTATGGCATGTGGTGCTGTGCATTGTGCTTACCACTTCGGGTTCATTAGGAGCTAATTCCCCTTAACACATCGTTTTATATTCCCATATATATAATATAATAAAATGATTTCACTTACAGCTTTTCATCACTAAAATAGCTTCGGAACCTCCTAAGGGAGAAAGAGGTTCCTCTGCTACGAAAAAACGTTTTAGTTTTTGATGGTCAATTATGCCAAAATGATTACCATGCCTGACACATCGTATTGATGTACAAGCAAGAAAGACACGTT
Source organism: Acidobacteriota bacterium (assembly GCA_021817755.1). Taxonomy (GTDB): domain Bacteria; phylum Acidobacteriota; class Aminicenantia; order UBA2199; family UBA2199; genus JAKAGC01. The sequence continues at coordinate 1,236 of JAKAGC010000488.1, forward strand.
ACATCCGAATCATAGCAATAATACGGATTGCAGGTTAACGGACACGTATTAGTATAAGCGCAAGTATCTGAAATTTCTCCACCTTTTACCTCTTTCATCTCACTTCCCAGACTCGAAATCGTAATTTTGTTTAATCCTAACTTTGAATGAAGTTTTTTCGGTTTCATAACAATTATTCTCCTAATATTGATTTCAATTCCTTTAAATAGAATTAGATAAGGAATGCATAATTTATGCCATTTAAAATTTTTCTAAAAGAACCTTTTCATCACTACCTCTCAATGAAAAACAAATGTTAAAAATTTCCTATTTTAAAAATTAATTGTAACATTTCGAGACATTTCACCTGCCTTACATTAATTTCTTGCAACAAGTTGTAGGCATAAATAAGATTTTCAAAATAACCGAGCACTATAACGAAACGATACATAAATTATCAAATTACCAAATAGATTTCCCCCTTACATCCATCTGACCCGTATTACCAAGACTGTATCTTTTCGTTACACTTTATATTTTTCCCAAGATCATTAACTATTTGTTTATTCCTTTTATTTTATAATTTTTTTTGACTATCCCATTATTTTGGGATTTGACTATTTTATAAAAAAGGGATAAAATGGTTATATGGAAACAAAAGACAAGACAAAGATCAGAAGTACAACGGTATTATGTGTAAAACATAACGATTCGGTTGTCATCGGAGCAGACGGGCAAGTATCCCTTGGAGAAGCAGTTCTCAAACATGGAGCCAAAAAAATCCGAAGATTATATAATAATAAAATACTGGCAGGTTTTGCAGGCTCTACTTCAGATGCGTTCTCACTATTTCAACGATTCGAAGCAAAACTGGAAGAATACAATGGTAATATTTCCCGTGCAGCTATCGAACTTTCAAAAGAATGGCGCACAGATAAAGTTCTGCGACGATTGGAAGCCATGTTAATCGTTGCAAACAAAGAAAAACTTTTTATCCTCTCAGGTTCCGGTGATGTTATCGAACCTGATGAAGACGTTCTGGCAATTGGTTCCGGTGGTTCATATGCAATGGCAGCAGCATTAGCAATGAAACGGCATTCAAACCTGGATGCCCGTGCAATCGTCGAAAATGCATTGGATATTGCCGCGGATATCTGCATCTATACAAATAAAAATTTCACAATAGAGGTACTGTAAAGATGGATAAAAAAAACCCAAAAAAGGACAGCACTAACCTAACTCCAAAAGAAATCGTCAAAGAATTGGATAATTATATTATAGGTCAACATAAAGCTAAAAAAGCTGTTGCAATCGCACTCCGTAACCGGGTGAGACGTCAAAAACTCCCTAAAGAAGTCGCAGACGACATCATTCCTAAAAATATACTAATGATCGGACCTACAGGCGTAGGTAAAACAGAAATCGCTCGCAGACTTGCTAAGCTAGCCGGTTCCCCTTTTATTAAAGTAGAAGCATCAAAATTTACTGAAGTGGGATACGTTGGACGTGATGTTGAATCAATGGTCCGGGACCTGGTCCGTATCGCTATAGATATGGTAAAAGAAGAAAAAATGGAAAGCAATAAAGAAAAAGCTCAAAAAATAGCGGAAGAACGTGTTCTTGATTTGCTTCTACCTAAACCGAAAAAATCCAAAACCCAACAGGAAGAAGTAAATGTAGATGAGCTTCTTAAAGAAAACTTCATCGAAACCCGCGAAAAAATCCGCAATAAACTGAGGGAAGGAAAATTAAACGGTAAATATGTGGAATTGGAAGTGAAATCAACCCATATGGCCCCATTCGAAATCTTCTCATCCTCAGGTGTCGAAGAAATCGGAATCTCCATTGGTGAAATGGTCCCAAACATGTTTGGAGGGAAACCGAAAAAACGAAAAATGCAGGTAGAAGATGCAATGGATTACCTGATAAAAGAAGAACAAAACCGCATGTTGGATATGGAACAAATCGCTTCTATCGCTATCGAACGAGTAGAACAGATGGGAATCATCTTCCTGGATGAAGTCGATAAAATAGCGGGCCGAGAAGTTTCGGGCGGAGGCCCCATGGTTTCGAGAGAAGGCGTTCAACGTGATCTACTGCCAATCATCGAAGGTACTACAGTCAATACTAAATATGGAATGGTTAAAACCGATTATATTCTCTTCATCGGAGCAGGTGCATTTCATGTATCCAAACCTTCCGACTTAATCCCGGAATTGCAAGGCCGATTTCCTATCCGCGTTGAATTAGAATCATTAAGCAAAGACGATTTTATCCGCATTCTAATGGAACCGAAAAATGCTTTGGTTAAGCAAAGTATGTCCTTACTCAATACAGAAGGATTGGAATTAGAATACACCGCGGATGCAATTGAAGAGATTGCGATGATATCGGAAGAATTAAATGCCACTACTGAAAATATCGGAGCAAGACGCCTTTATACTATTATGGAAAAAGTTATAGAAGAAATCTCTTACGAAGCTACGGATATGAAAGGTGAAAAAGTAAAAATCGATAAGAACTACGTTCGAGAAAAAGTAGGCGAAATAGCTCATGATAACGATCTGAGTAAATATATCCTGTAATCGAGGAATAAAGCTTATGAATAAAATTACCTTTAAGAGATTAAAAATGAAAAACCTGGTTTATCTCATTCCTATCTTATTGGTTACATTCTTTACCATCGACTGCGGTAAAAAGGGTCCATTAAAACTTGAACCTGTTCTGGATCCCCCACCTGTATTAAATTTTAAGGTTTCTCAGGTAGGAGCAAATTTAAAATTACAATGGGAATTTCCAACTACTTTCTCAGATAAAAAGAAAACAGAGCTACTGACTGAAAAAATCGATAAAATACAGATTTATTATTCAACCAAAGAACTACCAGGCAATAAATATGTGAAGAAAGCCTCTATTCTACGAAAGCTGAAACTATCGGACCTCTCCATCACTGAAGAATCAGTTACTCCGGATAATCCCAAAAAACGCAAAACAGATGTTACTAAAACGACTTGTTCATTTTATATCCCCTTTAAACTTCA
>JAKAGC010000489.1 GCA_021817755.1 Acidobacteriota bacterium
ATACAACCTGTTGTGGCCATAAATGCATTCCCTGATGATACCAGGGAGGAATTGGATTTCATTAAAAAGTACAGTGAAACTCTGGGGGCTGAAGCGGAAATCAGCGAAGCGTTTGCGAAAGGAAGCGAAGGCACTACATCTTTAGCTGAAAAGGTGGTCCGTGTTGCAGATAAATCGACAGGAAAATTCAATCGCATTTATGAACTTGAAGATCCGGTGGAGGCAAAAATCGAAAAAATCGCACTGGGGATTTATGGCGCTGATGGCGTTATCTTCTCCTGGGAAGCAAAGAAGAAATTAAAATTGATTAAAAAATCCGGTCTGGATCATTTCCCCGTTTGCATTGCAAAGACGCCTCTTTCGTTATCCGACAACACCGATAAATTAAATGTACCCAAAGGGTGGAGATTAAATATCAATGATATTCTTGTAGCCAGAGGTGCAGGGTATGTAATTCCCATTTCCGGTGATATTATGCTTATGCCTGGGTTACCCAAAGAACCTTCTGCCGAAAAAATGGATATTGACGATTCCGGGCAGTATATTACAGGTTTATTTTAGACATCATCTCCCAAAAATAGAATAGAATAAAAAACAAAAAGTTTTGCCGGGTTCCGGGGCAGTTTTTCAAAAGCGCCCCGGACCGCCGGGGGCAATGGCATGAAAAAATTCCAGAAAATCCTTTAAATTTAATTGTTCTGCCCTGATTTTTGGATTAATACTTCGTCGTTCGAAGACATCCCACAACCGTTCGGCATTGGATAAGCCCGAAAGGTTATTTAACAATGTCTTTCTCCGGTGAGAAAAACACTGCTGTAAAAATTCATAAAAGGATTGCACATCGATAGGGGTTTCGAAACCATCCGAACGTGATTTAAATCCAAATACGGTTGAAATGACTCGGGGCTGAGGAGAGAAAGAGCCCGGTTGCACATCAAAAAGCTTTTCTACACGGTACAAGGCATTAAATAGTACAGCCTGGGCGTTATATTCCTGTGAATCCGGAGTTGATGAAATCTTGTTCACAAATTCTTTTTGCATCATGAATACCCCACGAGGTATCCGCGAGTAGTATTTAATCACCCAATCCATTAGTTCTTTCGAAATATAATATGGAATATTCCCGATTACATTTACCTCACCCGAAGAATGGGGGCCTTCAGGGAAAAGTCTTACCAGATCGACTTTTAATATATCGCGATTTAAGACCTCGAAATTTTCCGTATATTTACTCTTTAATTTGTAATAGAGCCCACTATCCAATTCGATTGCGGTAATGGGATTATTTTGTCTGTATTTTACCAAAAGATCAGTTAAAACTCCTTTTCCAGGGCCAATTTCCAAAATATTTCCATCTACGGGGAGGAATCGTTTGACGATCTTTTCAGCCACATTTAAATTGACCAGAAAATTTTGACCGATATGAGAGCTCATTTACTTTTTTATAATTGTTCCTTCGCACATATTCTCGTTTAATATGCGGTCTACCCGGACATTAACCCGTTTCTTTTTATACCCTTTTACAGGGGGGACACGAACAGAGAGGTAATTTCTGGTTACCACAAGTGAGTAAGCAGGATCTTCTTCCGTGAGAATACCGGGAAGCATGCGGTCTTTAAATCTTTCCTTATAATTGAGGCGTTTTATTTTATTAACTTCTCGAAGTTCAGAAACCCGCTTTTGTACAATATTCTGTGGAATCTGTTCCAATAATGCCGCTTTGGTCCCTTCGCGCGGAGAGAAAGGGAAGATATGTGTGTAGGTTAAACGGCTTTCCGAAACAAAGTTTAGGGTTTCACGAAATTCTTTATCGGTTTCTCCAGGGAAACCAAGCAGGATATCTGCTCCCATATTCGCTTCAGGAAAGAAAAAATGAAACTGTTCCAGGATTTTCATATATTCTTCAACCCGGCTCCCTCGTTTCATTAGTTTCAAAATCGTATTGCTTCCGTTCTGGAAGGAAAAATGAAAACTGTCTGCCACTTTCTCGATATAACTTAACTCTTTTACAAAACTGTATTTAATATAGCGAGGATCGAGGGAACTTAACCGGATGAAATCCACACGTTTGATTTTACTGATTTCTTTTACAAGGTCCAATAGGTTTTCGCGCGGGAAAAGATCATAACCATAGGAAGAGAGATTAATACCTGTGAGAACAATTTCCCTGTAGCCCAAAGATGCATAATACCGGGCGCGTTTTATTACTTCTTTCGTAGGGATGCTAACCGATTTACCACGAAGTAAAGGTACGATACAATAAGAGCAGCGAAAATTGCACCCGTCATGTATTTTCAAGAAAATACGGGAACGGAAAGCAGAATGGTAAATAATATTTTCATCTGAAGGGAAAAGGGTTTTAATATGATCTACCAGGTTTACTTTTTCTTTGTTGTTGAAAAAAAAGTAATTTTTGTACCGTTCCTGGAGTTTTTCTTTTTCCTTTGAAACAGTACAACCTGTTATTACCCATGGGATAGTCGTATGCTGATAAACACGATTGATAAATTTATAGATATCTTTTTCTGCCCGTTCCGTTACACTGCACGTATTGATAATCCCGAAATCTGCTTCTTCAGCATTTGAAGTAAGCTGGTAACCTGCATCTTCCAGGTCGATAATCCATTCCTGCATTTCAGCCTGGTTGGAGCGGCATCCGAAATAATCCACATAAAATTTCATATAACGCGTTTATTATTAAATCCGAAATCGGATCAATCTTCCTGCATATTGATTTTTTCTTTAAGTCTCCTGCTTTTTTCCAGGACACCCATTTTTTGTCTTTCCCTATAGTTTTCAAGAGCACTTTTTAATTCAGGATCATTAAGTGCCAGTATTTCAACAGCAAACAATACCGAATTCAAACCACCCGAATTCCCGATACTAAATGCGGCAACAGGGATACCACCTGGCATTTGAACGATGGAGTACAAGGAATCAATCCCTGAAAGAGCCGACGTAATAGGGACTCCCAAAACAGGAAGCAGGGTATGGGAAGCAATAACACCCGGAAGATGAGCGGCACCACCTGCAGCAGCAATAATAACCTGGATTCCCTTTTTTTCAAAATCTTTTATCAATTCAACTGTTCGATGCGGTGTACGGTGTGCGGAACTTACTTCTATTTCAAAAGGTATCTTAAAATCTTTAATTAATTGAATTCCACTTTCCATATACGGCAAATCCGAATCGCTGCCCAGTATAATACCAATACGTTTTTGATTATCGGTCATTTAATTTTCCTCCCTATATCCTGCCTAAAACTCATATTATCGAAACTAATAAAAGAAATGGCATCATATATTTTTTTCATGGCATCTTTGAGTGACGGTGCAGACGCGCAAACATTGAGAACTCTCCCGCCGTCCGTGTACAATCCGTCATCTTTTAAAACCGTTCCTGCATGAAAGATTTCCACTCCCATCGCTTTGGCACGTTCAAGGCCATTTATTTTCCTTCCTGTCTCAAATTTAATCGGGTAGCCTTTCGAGGTAAGCGCCACACATCCTGCAGACCGGTTATCCCATTCCACCGGGACATCGAAAAGATTCCCTTCTGCCGAACCTTCCAATAAGTCCACGATATCGCTTTGCATACGCAACAGAATTGCCTGGGTTTCCGGGTCGCCGAACCGGACATTGAATTCCAAAACCATAGGACCTGCCCCTGTAATCATTAACCCTGCATACAAAACTCCCCGGAATTCTTTTCCTTCGAATTTCAATCCTTCGATTGTCGGATAGATAATCGATTTCATAATTGAGTTGAAGAGAGTCGTATCGATTTGTGGGGCAGGAGAAACAGCTCCCATGCCGCCTGTATTCGGTCCCTGGTCATTTTCAAGTGCTTTTTTATAATCCATCGATGTTACTAGTGGGATGACACGTTTCCCATCCGAAACTACCATAAATGAAATTTCTCTTCCTTTTAGATAATCTTCAACAACTACTTGTTCACCTGATTGACCGAATTTATTTTCCAGCATAATCACCCGGATGCTTTCTTCTGCTTCCGAGATATTATTGCATATAAAAACACCTTTACAGCTCGCTAAACCATCCGCTTTAACCACAAGAGGAAAACGGGCAGAACGAATATAATTGATCGCTTCGATGGAAGAATCGAAAACCTGGAAAGTCGCAGTTGGGATACCGTTTTTCTTCATAAAATCTTTAGCAAACGCCTTGGAGCTTTCAATAGTAGCTGCCTTTTGAGTTGGACCGAAAACTTTAAGATTTCTTTTTTTAAATT
>JAKAGC010000490.1 GCA_021817755.1 Acidobacteriota bacterium
TGATATTGATCTCTATATACCTCACCAGGCCAACATCCGCATTATCGATGCCTGTATCAAACGCGCCGGTATACCCAGGGAAAAAGTTTTTATCAGCATCGATAAAATAGCGAATGTTTCCGGAGGTACTATCCCCATCGCCCTCGACCTGGCACGAAAAGAAGGACGCCTTAAAGATGGAAATATTCTATTAATGTCTTCTTTCGGTGCAGGATTTACCTGGGGCGGACTTGCTATTCGTATGTAGCAACCCCTCGACATACCCTTATCTTTATAGGAAGCAGGATAAAACCTCTTGTGTCCTGCTTCCTAATTCACTTTCCAGGGAATCGTTTTATTCAAAAATATTATTTTTTTATTGAAAAAACCGCCCTTTTGTTTTATCATTTAGCTATGACTAACCAAAACGAATCTACAGAACACAATTTAGTTGAATTGGTTGAGTTCGAGGGTATTATGGAAGCCCAAATACTCAAAACCAAATTGGACAGCGATGGAATCCCCTGTATGTTGAAATATGATTCTATCGGTATGTTGTTGGGAATCACTACCGATGGTCTGGGAAAAGTAAAAGTGATGGTCCCCGACGAATTCCTGGAAAGAGCCAGAGAAATTCAAATGGAGGACGACCACGCCGAAGACGACGAACAATTACCTGATTCGTCTTCTTAAATCAACTATACCCGGATTTCGTATCCAAAAGACAAAATACCTTTCCAAAAAAAATAGAGGAGTAAATATGAGACTTATTATTACTTTTTTCTTTATTATTTCACTTTTTACCGGATTTATTTCTTCTCAAACCCTGGAAGAAAGAGCTAATGCCATTTCCAAGGAAGAGATGCAAAGTGTTGTCGAGTTTCTCGGCAATGACCTTGTCGAAGGCCGCGCTCCCGGTACACGCGGCGGTAACCTGTCCGAAATCTATATGAAGAGCATTTTTAAATTATTGGGCATGGTTCCCGGTTTTAATAATGATTACATGCAACCCATTTTAATAAAAGGGTTTACCATCGATAAACTCACCCTCAACGGCAATGGTGTTACATTAAATTATCTCGATGATGTTGTCGGAAGCTGGGTTGGTTCCGATGAGAATTTCAATTTGAAAGGAGATGCTGTTTTCGTCGGTTTTGGAATTACTGCCGGTCTCTGGAAATGGGATGATTTTAAAAATGTCGATGTCAAAGATAAAATCATCATTGCACGTGTTAATGATCCCGGTTTTTATAATAATGCCATATTTGAAGGCAAAGCCCTCACCTATTTCGGCAGATGGACATATCATATCGAAGAAGCCATCCGCCGCGGTGCTGCCGGTATTCTTCTTATTCATACCGATGAAACCGCCGGTTACGGTTGGAACGTTGTAAAAAATTCCTGGTCCGGCGAAGAAATCTACCTGGAATCCGATATCTCCAATAACCTTAAATTCCGCGGCTGGATCTCGGAAGCCAGTTTTAAAAAATTTCTGGAAACAAAAAAAATCGACATCAATAAATTATACGAATTATCCAAATCCCCCAAATTCAAACCCATTCCCCTCGGATTCTCCATCGATATTAGCGGAACCGCCAAAAAACGTGAATTAGTAATTCATAATGTGGTTGCCGAGATACCTGGAAAAACCGATAAGAAAATCGTTATTACCGCTCATATCGACCATTTCGGTATTGGGTTGGAATCCAACGGCGATGCCATCTTCAACGGCGCTATCGATAATGCTTCTGCTGTTTCTGCAATGATGGTAACTGCCAAAATTTTAAAAGAATTTCAAAAAGATCTCTATTATTCCGTAGTATTTGTAGCCTGCCAGGCAGAAGAAGCCGGGTTACTAGGGTCCAAATATTTCGTTCAAACCTATAAAGACAGGGATAAAATTATTGCCAATATCAATTATGAATCGACTCCCGTATGGGGAAAGACTACTGATTTTATGGCTGTTGGCGGTGAATACTCTACCATCGAAGATATGCTGAAACCCATCCTCGAAAAAGAAGGCCTTCAATATTCCTATTTCTCTCTCACCAACCAGGGTTTTTATTTCCGTTCCGATCAATTCCCCTTTGCCCGTTACAACATTCCTGCTGTGTGGATGAGTGCCGGTGAAAATGATGATTCGGGTCAGAAAAAATATCCCCAATACTGGAAAACCAACTATCATACCGTTAATGATGAATATGATCCCAACTGGCCAATGGATGGAATGAAAGAAACCATTAAAATGACACTGTTGTTGATCGAACATATCAACAAAACCCAGGCCATTCCCCAATGGAAACGATCTCTCCCCTTTCCCCTTTTAATAGATAAAAAGTAACTTTTAAAATAATATTTACATATGATGTTTCCCCCCTTTAAGAAGACGACGTATTACAAACTTGTAATCGTCGTCTTCTTCATATTATCATCCAACCCTTTATTAAGTATCGAATCTACCAAAACACCCCTTACTATACCGGATATATTAACCTTCAAAACAGTAAACGATATCGTAATCTCAGATGATGGCCAATGGCTCGCTTACCGTACCCAATCCGGGGAAGGCCAAAAGGAAGCTATTATTTGTCATATCCACGATCAGGTCAACATTACCATACCCCAGGCAGGCAAACCTCAATTGACACCCGATGGTCGTTGGGCTGCGGTATATACATCCTCTCTCCCCAATGATGATTCCGGCATCATACTTATCGATACCCATTCCCGCAAGCAAACCTCATTAATACAGGCAGAGTCTTTCTCCTTCACTTCCGATTCCCAATGGATTCTCTATCGCCAATCAAATTCCCCCCAGGATTCTACTACCAATAGTGTGAATCTCTCTTCGTTAACTTCACAGGAAAAGGAAATCCATAAACGATGGCTCGCTAATTCCTTTACTCTTGTTATAAGAAATCTCCAAACAACTCAGGAATACCCCATTTCCCATGTCATCTATTATGCGGTCGATCCTACATCCCGGTACATCGCATTTAATCTCTATACCCCCGACGGAAAAGAGAATGGTTTATATTGCATCGATTTATCTTCCCCATCTCCTGCCCCCCAAAAAATCATAACCGATCCCTTTTCTCTGTATACCAATATCACATGGAGCCCTATTAACAGTAGGCTCGCTTTCATCTTTCACCGTCATCCTCCTAAAGAAAACATTACCCAATCGCCATTATCTTCCGGTGTAAAGGTATGGGATTCTCAAAATAATCAGCTCAGGGGCATTTACCCCGAGCAAAAAATTCCTAAAGGATGGATGCTTCCCGCAGAGAACCGGTTTAAATGGTCTGAAGACGCAGAACGTTTATTTTTCGGTATCAAGCCATACGATGAATATGCCCGAACCCTCCGTCTCCCTCCCGGGCTCGCCCCCGATGCATCACAGGAATATGATGGGGTTACTGTCTGGCATTGGAAAGATGAACGGCTCCAATCCCAACAGCAAAAGTTACAATCCCGTTTGCAAAAGCAAATCTATTACGTTGTTTATCATTTTTCAAATAATACCGTTATTCCTCTTGCGTCGCCCCAGCTTCCCCGTCTTGAAATACCCATCAATCCTAACGTTGTCCTTGCATTTTCCGAAGAACCCTATTTAAAAGAGCGCTCCTGGGAAAATCCCTGCCGCGATGTTTATCTTGTCAATCTCAATTCAGGAACACAAGAATTATTAATTCGAAAGCAACGTGAAAAAGATACGGTTTCTCTTTCCCCCAATGGCAATTTTGTCGCTTACTACCGGGACGGGAAATGGTTTCTTTATAACGTAAAAGAAAAACGCACTCATATCCTCGAAACGGATACTACAGTTTCATTTGCCGATAATCAATTCGATTTCCCCGGTGAAGCCCCACCATGCGGTCTCGCAGGCTGGACTCAAAACGACGAATCCCTTCTAATCTACGATAACAATGACATTTGGGATTTTCCTACCCAACCTTCTTCTCAATTATTCTCCGGCATATGCCGTACAAAGGGACAAGGAAAGCGTGACCAGCTTGTTTTCAGAATTCCTTCTACCGAACTCTCCCGCACCGCTTTTCAAAAAGGTCAAACCATTCTTTTAAGCGCTTACTCTCTCGATAAAAAATACACCGCCCTTTACCGTACGATTATTGGGCAATCCCATGTCGAACCTGTTTTAATAGAACAGAAAACAATTAAATTACTTAAAAAATCTCTCTCAGGTATTTATTATTTTTCAAAAGAGGATTACAGGGAGTTCCCCGATATCTCGGTTACAGAAGACCAATT
>JAKAGC010000491.1 GCA_021817755.1 Acidobacteriota bacterium
GAGGATTAAGGGCATGACAAAAGGGATAGAGGCAGAAACGTTATTAATAAAAGTCGAAATTACTTTTAAATGCAGAATCAAGCTCATCTACATTGTCCTGACAGTTGGGACCGAGAGATTCAATGGCAACACTGATGGCATATGATCCGGGAAATAATCCATAAATATGTGCAAACCGGTTATCGGTTTTTAAAACAATTTCGTATCCTTCAATGTTATCAACAGTGACTAGTCCATACCTAAGGGGATTGACATTCTTGTATTGAAAACCGGCATAACCGTTGCTTATTCCCTGCATCTTTTCTTCCATAATCTTCTGAATATCTACTTTCTGCTGATATGGGGATATAATAATGGTGATATTGGCATAATACCCATAATCGAATGTGGTCTTAATCCTTTTATTTGTAACTGTTTCATTCTTTTTAAACCCATTGGGTAAAGAAATACTATAATAATTTAAAGAATCACTGTAAAAATCGAGGGTTTCGTAAACTAATTTTTCTTGATTGGTAGGAATGGGAGTAGCTTTCCTGGAAATGGGGGGGAGAGTTTTACGGGTATAAGAAGGAGGTGTTTGGGTTGAGGGGGTGGTGGAAACAGAAGAATTAAGACTTCTTTTCTTTGCTCTGTCTCTTAAAAATCCAATGACCAATAAAATACAAAGTATAATAAAAATAATTAAAATAGGGGATGTTTTTTTTTGATTCCTTTTATTGGGGGTATGGATGGAAGAAAAAGAGGAATCTAGTTGCTGGGATGTGGGAGAACTATCAGGTTGGGCAATGGGTTGAGAGATGGGTTCGGAATAGATCTGTGAAAGGGGTTGAGAAGAAGAGGATGTCTGGTTTAAAGGAGGCTCTTCAGGGATGGGCTGGGATTGGGGATATGAAGGAGTTTCAAACGAAGGGGGTTGGAATTTTTGAGTAACGGAGATCAGATGGCAACGGGCACCGGTTTTTTCAAATTCCATTTTAAAAATGCGTGCATCATTGAGGTTCATATTGGTTTTTAGGAGTACGGGTTTTCTTAAAAAAAGTGATTCGACTTGCTTTGCTCCGATACCTAATTGATTGGCAATCCTGGATTTTACAGAGAGGAGATCATGATTGGGTTGCACCTCACCGCAAAAAATAATACGATAGAGATCATTTTGAGAATTAAGGGGAATTTGTTCTTCATACATAGTGAGGTCCTCCTACGATTATCTATCCCATTTCTTGCCGCAATTATCGCAGACATAGATTTTCTTTCCTTCGCTCATCTTCCCAACGATATAGCCTCCAAGTGGAGTTGTAAACATAGTAGCAATACCGGCAGTAACCCAATTAAATCCCTTTTCGTCTTTTCTGACTAAAGTGGAAGTGCACACGGGGCATCTGACTGAATTATTATCCTCTTTGACGGGAGCGGTTGCAGCCTGAGGCATGTTAAGGCGAGGGATATGATATTCGATGGGATCGATACGGCAGATGGCACCTACAGCAAGCAAATCTTTGAATTTCTGAGCAGCAGTAACGAAATCGACAGATTCAATAAGAGTAATGGGAATACCGGTTAATAATTGATCGATGAGCCGGGTGGGATTCTGAGAATTCTTTAAAAGATATAGTTTTACATCGGCAATAGTGGTTCCATGTGCTAATTCTCCGTTAAAAACGACGCGGTACATAACGGCATCGTTAAGCTGGGGCATCTCTTCTTTTTTCATTGATGGTTGAGAAGACTGCAAATTTGATTGGGATTCAATGGGGGGAATTATTTCCATTTTAGGGGTTTCTGTTTTATTTTCTATTTTGGTTAACGGAAGGGAGGTAACGGGAGGAGTGGTGATTACCGGAGAAGTTTGAGGTTGAGTTTTAACCTGAGATTGGGGTGACAAATCAGGAGTGGGAAAAGACATGGGGGGTTGCTCGACTTTTAGGAGTGAGCATATGGCTCCCATCTGTTCAAATTGAAGCATTAATGCTTGGGCTTGATCGAGAGTAACACCTTTTTTTACAACAAATGTCTTCCCTGTAAATAAGGACTGAGCTTTTTCAATTGTGACTTTGTAATACCGGGAAAGATTTTCTTTAACTGTATCAAGGGGTATACCGGGTTGTATCTCACCTTTAAAAATGATTGTATATAATGTTTCTCCCATGGATTACTCCGTGAATATAAAAATGATGATAATAATGTGAATAGGCAAAACAGGATAATTTATTAATTGAAACACATAAATATTATAACCGACAGAATAGCGATAATCAACGGTTATTTAAAAAAAATTAAAGAATAAAATTTTTTTTGAAAGGATTATAATTACTATTAATGTGATAAGCTTATTAATTATTCATGTCTAAGAGACTGGACGGGATTGGAGCGGGCGACTTTCAAAACCTGGTAACCGACTGTTACTATAACGACAATTAAAGCAATAAATAATGCATAAATATAAGGAAGAATGGAAAATGAAATATGGAGCGTAAATGCAGAAAACCATTTTTCCATTATAATATAGGAAACAGGAAAAGCAATAAGATTGGCCACAAGGACCCATTTGACAAATTGGGAAAGGAATAAAATAATAATATTAGGGACAGACGCACCGTTCACTTTTCGTATGCCGATTTCCTTTGTTCTTTGAAGAATAATGAATGAGGTAACGCCGTATATTCCCATTCCGGCAATAAAAAACCCGGTAATAGCAAGGCTAAAAAGAAGTTTAATCAAGAGGTCATCTTTTTGATATTGTTGATTGAAGTAATTTTCGAGAAAAATAAATTCAAACGGAAAATCAGGAGAGTATTTTATCCAAATATTATGAATATTCCTTATGGTACGATGAATATCAACAGGAGCAATACGAACGTTGATTTTACGGTAAAAAGTAGGATCCCATATAAAAGCGACAGGCATGACGGGATAATGAAGGGATTGAAAATGGAAATCCTGAACGATTCCAATGACAACCGAATTATTAAAAGTGTGATCCCCTTTCAATTTTTGATAAAATCGCCGGACATTGAATAACCGGGCACAGGTTTCATTCATAATGAGTTTAAAGGATTGAAAACTATTGAAATCGGAGATATCTTCGGGATTGGTATATGAGAAATTTCTTCCGCTGATGAGTTTCATTTGCATAAGATCAAAATATTGAGGATCAATACCATTTATGCGTACGAGATAATTGCGGTTGTTCTGCTTGTAATAGAAACCGAACCAATCTTCACCGGGATAATATGCAGAGGCGGACACTTTTTCAACGTGGGGAACGCAGGCTAATTCTTTTATAAATTGAGGGGTTTTGGGATAGGTCTCAGCATTAACTATCATGGTTATAACGTTTTTATAATTGAAACCGAGGGGTTGATTTTTTACAAAATTCAATTGCAAAATTCCGAGAATAGAAGTAATGATAAGTATACCGGCAATAGTGAATTGGAAGATAACGAGGACTTTTCTAATAAAATAGGTTAAAGAATGGGGAGAGTATTGGGTTTTATAAACGGATAAAGGCTTAAATGCAGCATAATAGAGAGCGGGGAAAATCCAGGAGCAGATACCGAAAAGGAATACTATTAGAAAAAAGAAAGGGAGCATGGAAATAGTAAGGGTACTTTGAATGGAAAGTTCCATATCAAAGAAAGAATTTAGAAGAGGTAATGTCAATTCAATGAGTAAGAGTGATATAATTTCGGCAATTAGAATGATAATCTGAGCTTCAATTAAGAACTGAAGAATAAGTCCGAAGGGACTTTCTCCGATGATCTTTTTTAATCCTGCTTCGCGGGCTCTTAACCTGACACGTGCGAGGTTAAAATTGATGAAATTAATACAGACCATAATTAGAATAAAAAGAGTGGAAAGCGAAAAAATACGTAGAAATTTCAAGTTCCCAGTTTTACCGGAATAGAGAACGGATGGAATGGTATTAAAATAGACGTATTTCAGAGGGTTTAATCGAAAGGTTTCTATTTCATCTCCGGTAATACGTGGGGTATTCTGTATGATAAGCTGTCTTATACGCTCGGGATTGGCATTTTTTTGAAGTAAAAGGTAAACAAGGGTACGATGATCTCCGATATCGAGATCATATTCCTGGCCGAGGAATTTTTTTACAAACGTAAAAGGAAAAATTGCCTGGAATTCAAGATGGGACTGTTTTACATCTGAAATAACAGCAGTAATAGTAAAATCACTATTTATGCCTTTAAACCGTACTTTTTTTCCAATGGGATCGCTGT
>JAKAGC010000492.1 GCA_021817755.1 Acidobacteriota bacterium
TTATTTAAATATTTTTTCCTTATTCTAAACATCTCCTCTTCACCAAGCGATGATATTTGGGCGCTTGTTTTTTGCAGAGAGTGGATTCTGAAAGCGGCCAAGAATCTTGGAAGTCTGGCAATTTTTTCCCCGGTATTCTGTAATCTCAAAATCAGATCCCAATCAAAATCAAAACTATAACTTTCATCCAATTTGCCGCCGATCTTTTCCCATACATTTCTTCTCCAGAATAAAGTCTCCTGAGGAATAAAATCTGCATAGTATAATGCTTTTTTATTGTGAGGCGGGAGAATCCACCGGCCGGTTTCATTTCCATTATCATCGATCAAGACGCGGTGCCCATATACAACATCCACTTCAGGATGTTTATAAAAATAATTTATAATATAATCGAAAGTCCCGGGTAAATATACATCATCCGAGTTTATCCAGGCCATGACATCACCAGAACATTTTGAAAATCCTCTGTTGATAGCATTTGCCTGTCCCGAATCTTTTTCAATTATGAACTTTAGTTTTGACTCATTTATATCACCTAAAACCGAATTGGTTGAATCATTCGAACAGTTATCCTGAATTATATATTCATAATTCCCATACCCCTGAGATAATACGCTTTCTATTGTCTTTTTGATATAATGACCCTGATTGTACGATGGAGTAACTATGGAAATTTTAAGTTTGTCAGAACTTGTTTTATTTCTAAAATAACTTTTCGGAATTTTAAGTGGTTTTGGGGAATGATGATATAGTTTTCCAAGACGGGGCTCAAAAAATTTTAATTTACGGTGATTCGGTAAGATTTTTATTTTGCGTTTTCGTTTATAATCTTCAACTTTATTGTAGATAAATTCCCAGATAGAGGGGAAATGATGTTGAAACAGCGTGATTATTCCCCATAATGGAGTTGATAAACGTTTTTTAAGTATCGTTAATCCGTTAGATAGTCTTGTAATTTCTTTTTCTTTCTGAAACAGTTGCTCGGACAGATCACTGATTATCTCTTCTTTTGAAACTAAATCCCTGCTGAGCGTGAAGATAGTTTTCCCTTCTTCAATTACCTCAGTATTCATAAATAAAATAATTTTTTCATTTTCTTTCAGAAGTTTATCCAAAGATTCGATTTTATTTTCACTCTCCTCCAATTTATCCTTAAGTAAAATTATCTCCTTTTCCTTCTCTTTAAATTTTGCATCCGTTCCGATAATTTGTTCTTCTTTTCGACTTATCTCTCCTGTTTTTGCTGATATTATACTTTCTTTCTCCTTTATACCATTATCCAGCATTAGAATAACTTCTTCCCTCTCCTGCAGAACACGGCTCAAAGAACTGATTTCAATATCCTTTTCATTCAATTGTTTTAAGAGAATCTCATAATCTCGAGATTTATCGAACACGGAAAGGAGATCTAACGAATATGAATGGGCATATTCATATACCAGTTTCTTTATTTGGGGGGGATAGAAAAGAATTGTATCACTTAAAATTAGAATCTGATGCAAAGAACTGCATTTTTTCAATGAATTCAGGACCGAATCAAAGTCGGGCCATTGGGATATCTCATGCGGTTTGGGAGGAGTGCTTATGAAAAGTCTTGCATCATCAATAATAATTACACTTTTCTGGTTCAACGTGTGAATCGATTTTAATTCCTCAAGCAGAGGGCATTGGGATTTTTCTCCGGCGGTTTTGTCAGCCACACACCAGTGCGCGTCCAGCCAGTATAGCACGGATTGATTTTTTAAATTTGGTCTTAGTTCTTTTAGGAATTTTTCGGAGCTATTCAGGTATAGATGAATATTTTTATTTTTGTCAAAACGTGATAAAGATTCTTCGTAATATTCTTTTGACAGTTCAACCGAATAAATTTCCTTAAATATATTTTTCACTTTATCCAGAGTATCGCCTTTAAAGGTGCCTGTCTCAACAAATATATTGAGAGGTAAATGCTTTTTAAGCATTTTTACTAATTCGATATCTAACGAAAAATTGACTGCGCCCAATTTATTTATTCACCCTAAGACGTTCAATTTCTGAATTCAGTTGGTTAATGATGTCCAGCCTATTTTGAGCTTCATCGGAAAGATAATTTATCAATTTCAATCGTTCATCGCATGTTGTATTCAATTTATCGATCTCCCGCGATAAAACATATGGGTCCAAACAAACGAAGTTAGATGAGGTATCAATTCTTTCAATAAAGTTCTTATACCTATTTTCAGGTAAAAATAAAACGTCTGCGTAAGCCAATATTCCTTCAAATGTATAATGGAGATTATACATACCAGATATGTTGTAGTTAATATCCTTTAAATACTTAAATTGATCTATAAAAGATGATTGGCCTTCATATAGCGGTATGAAGATAATTTCAGAAAGGATCGCAGGAGAATATTTTTCAATACATTTTTCACTTCCCATCAGCACATTAAGATCGTTGCCCTGTGTATCAATTTTAATAAAATCTATTTGATCGATCATTTTTGTTTCTAAAATTAATTGATCAAGGCTACGCACCTGAACTAAATGCTCTTTACAATTGACACTATAAGATCTATGCGGCAATAAACTATTTTGAGCAGTATCATCTGTCGAAAAAAACTTTTGCACACCACAGGTATTTGAT
Organism: Acidobacteriota bacterium; assembly: GCA_021817755.1. Lineage (GTDB taxonomy): Bacteria > Acidobacteriota > Aminicenantia > UBA2199 > UBA2199 > JAKAGC01. Next base: position 2,627 of record JAKAGC010000492.1, read on the forward strand.
AATGCGACGTTCAACAAATTCACTCTTTTCTCATCTTTGTATTTTTCTTGTAAATAATCATAATTTTCCACCGTAGGCTCAATTAGGACACAATTAGCCGCAGCAAAATTATATAAAATACCGTCCGTAAAATCACCTTTATAAGCCCCGACATCAATAAAGTTAATCTTTTCTTGATAGAGAGATTTCAAAATTGATATATAATCATGTTGTCTCATTTATCTAAAATATTTACCCATCATTTATTGTTAATGATATTTTCAAGTCTTTTTATAATTTCTAATCTATCTTCAGATGTTTGAACTAATGAATGGATCAATCGTAATCTTTCATCACAAACATTGCTTAATTTTAGATAAGAATCATACAACACTGTGTTTAGATATTTTCCTATTTGACCGCTCACAATATTATTATTTTTTTCAACAGGAATATCAAAATTGAACTTGATATCCGACATTGATACATCATGAACATTGGTAGAACCGGAATGCTTACCAGAATTATCGTGCCCAATATTATTCACCAAAGAGGAACTAAACATCAAAGTAAGTTTTTTGTGCAGTACTGCCGAGGCATACCACTTTATACCCCATGAATCTAATTTCCCGCTTATTTCATTTAAGAGCATTTCTGAATAAGGGAAAGAAAAATTATGGTCTAGATTTTGCAGAAGATTCTTTTCTTTTAATGAATTATATAAATATTCACCGTCGTTATTATAATTATTCCAACCTCTTTTCCAAGTGGCCCACCCCCAAACCGCGGGGAAATTGACCGCAAATAGTTCCGGCAAAACCAATTTGTGAGGGAAAGTATAACCTGTTATTGCAATTATATCTTCTTCATTCTTAAATCGATTCAGCGCATAATTTATATTATACAAAAAAGTTTTCGAAGTGAGAATATCGTCTTCGAGTACGATAATTTTATCAAAGGCATTGAACACTTCGTTAATTCCCGACAATAGAGAATTTTTAAGGCCCCGATTATATTGTCCCTCAATGATATGCGTTTTTTTAAAACCATGTGGTTGTTTAATAATACTTCGGACTTCTTCTACACTCTTTAGATCATCATTATTTGTGGGCCCATCAGAAAAAATGAAGAGTTCAGATTCATCAGCCAATTCATTGTTTCTTAGAGCTTCCAGCACTTGATGTGTATGCCAAGGTCTATTATATACAAAAAGCGCGATTGGAGCATGCATTTATATCTCTTCTAATAATTCAACTATTGAAATTTATTTTCTAAAGAATAAGGAATTGAATGTTTTCGCGAAAAATCTGTACCCTTTTGAGTTCAAGAAAGAAAATAATTTTGAATTTAGAATTTTATCAAAATCATATTCAAGCATTTCTGTAACAACTATTTGAGGAGAATACCTTTCCCAATCATTAGACTCCAGAACCTCCAAATCAAATCCTTCCGTATCAATTGTTAAAAAGTCTATAGATTGATTATCGGGGAGATATTTTGTCAATAAATCTGATAATTTTTCCATACGTATTTTTTTACGAGAAATCATCTCGTAACCGATTATTTGGGAGCGCTGCTCTGCCAATTCGGGAGAGAATGTATTCAATGCTTCTTCATTAAAAATA
>JAKAGC010000493.1 GCA_021817755.1 Acidobacteriota bacterium
TCTTCTACAACTAAAATTTTCTTAGCATTAGCTCTCATTTTTTTCTCGTTGATAGATACGGAAATACTCAATAATAGACCATGTAATAAATGTAAAAGACAAAGGAATTAAAAAGTGTTTGAATATTTTCATATCCACATGCTCTGACATATCGATGATATAGACCATCAATAGTGTACCCAGTAAAGCAAATGTTACTTTACCGATGAGAATGGATTTAGTTACTACATGTCGTCCTTTATAAATTAATGCACTCGCAGTAAGAATGAGAATGTCCCTTATAACAATGATTATGCCTAACCATAATGGAAAATCTGTCTTTACGATTAGTGCAAAAACGATACATAGGATCATAAGCTTATCCGCGATTGGATCAAGGATTTTACCAAGTTCTGTTTCCTGTGATAACATTCGTGCTAAATATCCATCAAAAAAATCAAGAGTTACTGAAAAAAAATATATTGCGATTAGCCACGGGTAGTTTGCTGAATTACTTTTTAGAATTAAGTAAATAATTGGCGGAATTGTAACGATGCGCAGTATGCTCAGCGTATTTGGAATATTCATCCATTTATTCATCTCTATTAAAATAGTATCTTATTTTTCAGTAAAAATCAAGCTCTGACTTATTTGATCCGCAATACTAAACTCAAAAATGCGTCTAATATAAATTTTTAGTAGTAAATTTTCAAATTTTGAGTTTTCCCTTAATAAGTAGATTTTTTCAAAAGAAATCCCCGGACTTTTTTTCTAAGTTGAAATGGTGTATAATTTTTAAAAGATGAGAATAAAGTTGAATTTATCTGCTCGCAATGATATTTCGATACCCATTGAATACCACTATAATATATACCTTAATTTGAGAAAAACTGTCCTTCAATACCTTGAAACTCGTAAACCAAAACTCTTCGGAAGGTATAAAAAAAGTTTCCCAGGTTTTACTTTTTCTCAACTTATGATTCCTGAAAGAGATGTTATTGATGGATTTATTAAAATTCTCGGCAATTACCTCTCCCTTTATATCTCATCTGAAGACGATCAATTAATAGAGTTGATCGTTAGGGCACTCTCCAATTCTCCCCAATTTACGATATTTAAAATCCCATTTCAATTAAAAAAAATCGAAGTCATCGAAGAACCCCAGTTTCAGCCCCAAATGAAATTTAAAATGTTATCCCCACTTTTATTAATTAAAACCGATCAAAGTGCAGTACATTTTGTAAAGCCCGGTGACAGTGATTTAAGCCAAATTTTTGCTTCTCATCTTGTTAGCCAATACAATAGGTTTTTTGGTACTTCGTTTCTTCCCTCTCAAATTCAACTCCAACTCGATCAAGGTTATATCGAACGGAAAAAAGTCGTAACTCGTATGATGTCTATTCGGAATATCCATTATCGCACTATTTTTTGTCCCATTGAACTTAAAGGTGAAACCCAATTGATCAGTTTTGCTTACCGGAACGGGATAGGTGAAAAAACCTCCTTCGGATTGGGGATGATCGATGTCCTTTCGTGAAAAAACTTGACAATACCGTGAAGAATTAGGTACAATGTAGTTTGACAAAATTAACGTTTTAGGAGTAGATATGCAGATAAAAATCGAATCCGAGCACTTGAATGGAATCGTTGTACTCGCTCCCGAAGTTTTTCAGGATGAGCGTGGTTTTTTTATGGAAGTATTTAGGGTTGACCAGTTTAAAGAATTAGGGTTGCCCTATGAATTTGCCCAGGATAATCACTCCCGCTCCCAAAAAGGCGTTTTGAGAGGATTGCATTTTCAATGGGAACCCCCAATGGGAAAACTAATGCGTGTAACTTTTGGCAGCGCCTTTCTTGTCGCTGTCGATATTCGGAAAGGATCTCCAACTCTTGGCAAATGGTTTGGCATTGAAGTCTCAGCCCAAAATAAAAAACAGGTTTGGGCTTCCGCCGGTTTTGCTCGCGGATTCTATACTCTTTCCGATTATGCCGAAATCCAATACAAATGCACCGGTATTTATAATAATAAAGGCGAATCCGGTATTCTGTGGAATGATCCCCAAATCGGCATTCAATGGCCTAATCCCAATCCAACTCTCTCAAAAAAAGATGAAACCGCACAGACTCTCGAACAATGGTTAAGTCGTCCCGAGTCCGATTTCTTCAAATATTAATCCCCAATAAATTCCCGTTACATTATTAATTAAGGAGAATAAAATGAAAATACTTATAGCAGGTGGTGCAGGTTATATCGGGTCCGTTATGATCCCCCAACTCCTCGAACGCGGATATAATGTCGATGTAATCGATTTATTCTGGTTCGGGAATCATTTACCCAAAGAAGTAGGTATTATTAATAAAGATATTTTTCATCTCGAAGAGAAAGACGTAACAGGTTACGATCAGGTCATATTCCTCGCCGGATTATCCAATGATCCAATGGCAGAGTTTTCTCCCGCTGAAAATTTTATTTCCAATGCATCAGCACCCGCTTTCCTCGCTTATATCTCCAAAAGAGCAGGTGTGAAACGGTTTATTTATGCCGGATCATGTTCCGTTTACGGTTATACAGTTAATGAACTTTACGACGAAGAATCTCCTGCTGTTTCAAATTACCCCTATGGAATCTCCAAACTTCAGGGAGAAACAGCCGTTATTAAAATGCAGGATAAAAATTTCTCCGTTATCGCTCTCCGTCAGGGAACAGTTTCCGGTTACAGCCCCAGGATGCGTCTTGATCTCGTTGTAAATACAATGTTCAAGTTTGCTATAACCCAGGGAGTCATTACTGTCAATAACCCCGCTATCTGGCGTCCTATCCTTGCCATAAAAGATGCCGCTACTGCTTATATCCGCGCCATCGAATCCAATGAAGATATCTCCGGTATTTTCAATGTTGCATCCGGTAACTATACCGTCGGTGAAATAGGTGATCTCGTGAAAAGCGGTGCTAAGAAATACCTCGGAATCGATGTCCGGCTCGATATTAAACACCTTCAGGATTACCGTAACTATAAAGTCAGTATCGAGAAAGCAAAAAAAGTACTAAGCTTTCATCCTAAAAATGATGTCGAAACCATTATTCAGGACCTCGTGGAAAACCATCAAAAATTCCAGGATATCGATAATCCCAATTATTATAATATCCAGGTTTTCAAACGTATGTCCGCGTTAAAGAAATAATACCCAAAGGAGAATTCAAATGAAAATAGCCGTCATTGGAGCCGATGGCCAACTCGGCACAGATATATGCCAGGTACTCAAGCAGGAAAATCACGATATAAGTGCTTTAACTATTGATCATATAGAAGTCAGCAATATCCAGTCCGTTTCAACAGTACTCAAAGAAATTAAACCCCAACTTGTTATTAATACCGCAGCTTTTCATCATGTCGAAAAATGCGAAGATGACCCTCAAAAAGCATTCGCTGTAAATGCCCTCGGTCCACGGAATATCTCCCAGGTATGTAATGATCTCGATGCAGTCTTGCTTCAAATTAGTACCGATTATGTGTTTGACGGGAAGAAACGCGCTCCTTATATCGAAACAGATAAACCCATGCCACTCAATGTCTATGCCAATACAAAACTCTCCGGTGAACACTTTGTAGAAGCAATTGCCAGGAAGTTTTATATTTTGAGGGTTTCCGGTATTTACGGTAAAAGCCCCTGTCTCGGAAAAGGCGGTTTGAATTTTGTTGAATTAATGATTAAACTTTCAAAAGAGCGTGAAGAAGTTCGTGTTGTAGATGATGAATTCCTTACTCCCACTCCTACACTTGAAGTATCCAGGCAAATCGCAAAACTCATTAGTGCAGATGCTCCTTATGGAATCTATCATACTACTTCAGAAGGAAGCTGCTCATGGTATCAATTCGCCAATGAGATTTTTCAAATTACCAAACCCAATATCAAATTCAATAAAGCAAACCCTGGCGAATTCGCAGTGAAAGTGAATCGCCCCCAATATTCAGTTCTGGAAAACAAGGCATTAAAAGATTTAGGCATTAATATATTGCGGCACTGGAAAGACGGATTACACGAATACTTAGCCAGTCGTTAATATGCTTATATTTTACTCTTCCCTTGCCGCTTCGGGTATAAACCCCAAGGAGTAAAAATGAGTAAGAAAGTCATTATTATCGGTGGAGGTGTCGCCGGTTTATGCGCCGGTAGCTATCTCCGTATGAACGGTTATCAAACCCATATTTTTGAAATGCACTCTTTACCCGGTGGACTATGTACATC
>JAKAGC010000494.1 GCA_021817755.1 Acidobacteriota bacterium
AGGAAAATTTGAAATTTTTAAACGTGATATAAAAAAAAAAAATTCAATAAGTGATAACTCAATTTTTTCGTTATATGAAGACCGAACGGGAATAATTTGGGTGGGGACAGCTGTCGGGGGTTTAAATAAAATTAGTTATTGGGAACGTAAATTTAATCACCTCACAGAAGATCCTTTCAATAAAAATAGCCTGAATAATAATAATGTTTTTGCTGTTTATGAAGACAATGGGGGGAATTTGTGGCTCGGAACAAGTGGCGGTGGATTGAATTGTATCAATCGTGCTACAGGGAAATACATCTTTTTTGAACATGATCCCAATGATACAAAGAGTATTGGTAGCAACAGTGTAAGATGTCTGGCTGAAGATAAGGAACATAATCTTTGGATTGGAACACTCGGTTATGGTTTGGATAAATATTCGAGGGATAAGAAAGAATTTACTCATTATATGAATAACCCTTTAGACAAAAACAGCTTAGGCAATAATGATGTGTTTACGCTCCTGGTAGATCGCCTGGGGCGTGTATGGATTGGATTAAATGGGGGAGGATTGGCTGTTTGGGATAAGCGGAAAAGTGGATTTACTCATTTTACAAATAATTCAGGTAAGCTAGATGGCTTGGTTTGTAATGTGATTTATTCACTTTTTGAGGATTTTAAAGGTAACCTCTGGATTGGTACACAACGAGGTTTAAATTTTTGGGAATCCAATAGTTTTAGAAATCTGATTCCTCATTTTAAAACTTTTGAGAAAAATTTGTCTACAATCGGATCTTTGGCAGAAGATAGTATTTCTTGTATTATTCAAGATGAAAAAGAAATAATGTGGCTTGGTACTTCAAATGGATTGGTCTGCTTAAATAATCATTCTGGTGAAATTACACGGTTTACTGTGGAGGATGGTCTACCAAATGATTATATTACGGGGATGGCAGAAGACAGGGAACATTATATCTGGATTAGTACATTTAAAGGGCTTTCACGATTTGATCCCGCTACTAAATCTTTTCGAAATTACAATCATTATGATGGATTACAGAGCAATGAATTCAATTCCGGGGCATATTTTAAAAATTCCAAGGGAGAAATTTTTTTTGGAGGAATCAATGGATTAAATTATTTTGATCCCTCTGATGTGGTAGATAATCCCTATATCCCACCGATTGCCATTACAGCCATTCGAACAAGAATCGACGCTATAGAAATAGACAGTAGTGTAAGTAAAAAAAAACAAATCGAATTAATTTATAAAAGTGGGTTTATTTTTGTAGAGTTTGCGGCACTGGATTTTAATAATCCCATAAAAAACAGATATATGTACAAACTCGAAGGAATAGATGAGGATTGGATTCAATCGGATTCCAGTCGAACTGCTGTTTATACAAATTTAAGGGGAGAGCGGTATATTTTGCGGATTAAAGGAAGCAATAATGATGGTGTATGGAATAGCCAGGGGATTTCGCTCGATATTATAATCGTTCCCCCATTCTGGAGAACTCCTCTCTTCAGAGTAAGTGCAATAATACTAATAATCTTTGCCATTTTCACGTTTTACTTACGGAAAATATATATTACAAGGAGGCAACGTGAAAAACTAGAACAGTTAGTTGCTATTCGAACGCGTGAATTGGTAAAAGCAAAAGAAAAAGCCGAAGTGGCAGTTAAAACCCGTACCGAATTTCTAGCCAATATGAGCCATGAAATTCGTACTCCTATGAACGGTATCATAGGTATGACCGACCTGACTCTTGAAACTCAACTTGATGATGAACAACGTGAAAACCTTATGGTAGTCAAATCATCTGCCAATGATTTACTTGTGATTATAAATGATATACTTGATTTTTCAAAAGTAGATTCCGGGAGCCTTGAATTGGAATCGATCGATTTTAATTTTTATAGTACCATAAGTGGTATTATAAAACTTCTCGCTATCCGTGCTCATAAGAAGAATTTGAACCTGGATTATGATATACAACCACGAATTCCAAAATATTTGAAAGGAGATCCCGGGCGATTGCGCCAGATTATGGTTAATCTGTTGGCGAATGCTATAAAATTTACGGATAAAGGAGAAATCCTGCTTCATGTTACTCTTTTTGAAGATGAAATATCTGAAAAAGGAATAACTCTTCTTTTTTCGGTTTCCGATACAGGGATTGGAATCCCTTCCGATAAACAGAGTCTTATATTTGAACCTTTTATACAAGTCGATAGTTCAACTACACGAAAATATGGTGGTTCAGGGTTAGGATTATCAATTTGTTCCAGGTTGGTAACTCTAATGGGCGGGAAAATATGGGTTGAAAGCCCTTCAAACCCAGTAAGACAAGAGACCATTGAATCAATAAGCCAAAACTTTTATTTGACAAAAAATCGAGGTTGGAGTTCTTCCAATGCCGCTTCTAAAGAAGGTGGAAAAGGTTCTACATTTTATTTTATTATTCCGTTAAAGTTGGCAGATAAACCACCTGATACGGAAGAAGCATTAAATCGAAAAGTGCTAAAAAAATTATCTGTTCTTATTGTCAATAATAATCCCACTTCCGCTAATTTATTGGAAAGGTATCTTGGATATTGGGGAATTGAAACCATGTCCACTTTTTCAATTGACGAAGCCATTAAAATCCTTGATCAAAATAAAAATATAAAGCCCATTAAATTGGTCATTACCGATCGTTGGGTAAATGGGAAAAATGATGGATTTGAACTGGTAAAAAAAATTCGGGATATTGAAGCTTATTTCTCTTTGCCAATAGTGATGCTTGTTAAGAGTAATGAATCGGTTGATACCAAAAAGGAATCTCAGAGGGGTGTTACTCTTTATCTCTCAAAACCAATCGACCATTTAGAATTATTAAAATGGCTTCTTGAATTGGCAGGAGAATCGTCTCCACGTGCAGTAAAATCAGAGCAAATTATAGAAATTCCAATTAAAGAAAATAAAAAAAATAGAAGTATACTGGTTGCTGAAGATAATAAAATAAATCAAAAACTGATAAAAAAAATGTTAGAAAATCTGGGGTATAAGGTTACACTTGCGGTCAATGGAAGAGAAGCATTAAAAAAATGGAGTTCCGAGCATTTCGATGTTCTACTAATGGATATACAAATGCCTGAAATGGATGGAATTGAAGCCACGAGGGAAATACGTTTTATTGAAAATCAAAGAAGAAGTATAATTGACAACTCCGGAGTGAATGGCCATATACCGATTATTGCTCTAACAGCTCATGCAATGAAAGGCGATCGTGAGAGATTTTTAAAAGAGGGAATGGATGCATATGTATCTAAACCTATCCAGATTAGGGAATTAATTGCTACCATTGAAATGGTCACCATGCCTGATTACCTGGGAGAGAATTTTAATGCAGTACAGAAAGTTTTCCCTATTGAAATGAATGAGAAAAATGATGAATATGCCGGATAAATTAATATTTAAGCGGAGTGAAGTAATTAAGATCACCAGGCTTGATGGAAAGGTAATCGATTACTGGCAGAGAGAATTTGGGGGATTTTCACCAAAAATAGACCAATTAGGAGAATTATTCTACGGTAAGAATGACGTGGAATTAATTTTGAAAATCAAACAATGGATGGTGGAAGAGAAAATTGATAAGTCCCAGGTAAAAGAAATGCTCAAAAAACAGGAAGAAGATAAAATTCCTGAAAATGAGCTATATGAGAATGTTATTGAGGATAATCTCAAAGAGATTTCATCAGAAAAATTAAAAATAATTCGAAAGAATTTACAAGACATATTGACAATACTTGATAAAAATGGTAAAAATTATGCTAAGGAATAATTGATCGGGACGTGGCGCAGCCTGGTAGCGCACACGCTTGGGGTGCGTGGAGTCGGTGGTTCAAATCCACTCGTCCCGACCATTCCTATTCCTTTCCCTGGAATAAGGAAATCCATGAAAACACTACTATTAACAAATGACGATGGTTTTTTATCCCCTGGTCTCCGCAATTTAAAAAAAGCTTTATCCGATAGGTATGATGTCTATGTTGTGGCCCCTGATAGAGAGCGAAGTGCCATAAGTATGTCGTTGACAATTAATACTCCTTTGCGGCTTAATCAAATTGGAGAGAAAGAATTTACACTTGATGGAACTCCAGTGGATTGTATTAATGTTGCTCTTCACGAAGTCATGAACCATCAACCGGATTTTATTGTCTCAGGGATGAATGAAGGAGAGAATTTGTGTGAAGATGTTT
>JAKAGC010000495.1 GCA_021817755.1 Acidobacteriota bacterium
ATGGATGGGTTCGAAAGCAGATCCGGTGGGTAAAAGACATCCGGTAAGGGGAAAGCTGCTATTCCCAGGAACCTTTGTCGGGATCATATTTACACAAGGGGTTGGGTGCGAAAATATTCCGGTATTGCTCGAAAGGAATTTCCCTGCAATCGAAACAAATATAACGGAACTCACAGTCTTTACATTTTTCGACTTTATTTTTTGAAATATCCCAATATTTTTGTAAAAGGGAAATGACTGTGTCGATGTCAAAATCAAGCACATCTGGGTTAAAATCCATTATAGAAATATGACTGTAAATGCAAGGTTTAATCTTTCCCTCAGAGGAGAATGCGATTTTTTGTCCCCAACAACTGTTATGTTTTAAGTTGAATGAATAAAACGATTGATCGATTCGGCTGAAATTACCAACTACAGTTGTTATTGTATAACAGGTCGAGTGATTCTTTTCTTTTAACACAATTCGTTCCGGTTGGGTTATCTCCGGGGGAATTTGGGTGCTATAATAAATGATTTTTGCAATATTCCGTTTTTTAAATTTTTCAAGCAGCAGCGATAAATTGATTTTTTCATCGACATGTAATTCCAGATAAAGGGGTTCTTCATTTCCACTTAAATCTAAAAGCGGTTCTATTCCAAAATCATCGCGAGGAATCCATGTATTTTCATTTACCTCAATTAGAAGGTTTTCATCCCTTGCATCATTCAAAAACTGGGTGATTTCGTCATACCGATGCTCTTCTAATTTTTTTATAATATGGTTTTCAACGTGGTATACATTCCCTTTCAGTAAATCGATTACAGCCGAATTCACTTTTCCTTTTTCTACATGGATAAACTGATGAAATCGGATTACTTTTTTCGAGGAAGATGTATCGGAGTTTTGGGTATCTATCATTGGCTTCACATTAATTTTTCTTCTTTGCATTGAATATAATTTTCAAGATTAGCAGCGATTACCTGTCGCTGAGTTCTGCAAAATTCGCTATTTATTCGAAATTTTCCGTCTCCGCCAAAAGAAGCAAAGCAAACGGTGCATAGGTATTTGAGATTGCATTTTCCACAGGTTTCTTTTTGGGTTTGGATGAAGTCATGGGTAATTGCACTCATTTTTTCGAAATCGAAACCGTTTTCGACATCACCAAAAGAGAAAGTATGGTTAATTTTTTCACACACATGAAACCGGCCTTCTGCGTCTATGAATAAACGACTATCGAAAAGACAACTTCCTCCCAGGGTAGTATGACGTCGTCCTTTTAAGGCATCTCCAATTTTTTTGAAATCGGAAAACAGGTAAGTTTCATATCCTGTTAATTCTTCATTATTTTTGATTTTGGCTTTTACAGAGGAAAATATGGTTTTAATGTCGCGTTCAAATTCATCCTTTTTATAGGGATATGATTGATAATAAGTGGTGTCGAAAGTGTTGACCGTACTAAATCGAATCCTTGATTTTTGGATTAAGGGGTTGGTTTTAAAAAATTCATACTGTGCAATTAATGAAAGATCAAAGGAAAATACAGATGAAAAAGAGACTTTTCTTCGGAAGTAGTCAGGGTCATAGTTATAAATTTTTTGGAGGTTTTCCATTACCGTATCAAATGTTCCGGTGTTATTCGTATAAACCCGTTTTGAATCGTGATTCTCTTTTCCTCCATCCAGGCTGACCATCAATGCGATATTGTTTTCTACTAGGAATTCCAGAATATCGTGGTTGAGCAGGGTGAGATTGGTAGTCATATTAAAATAAAGTTCCCATTGGGCGAAAAGTTTTTTCCCGTATTCAATTATCGCTTTTACGGTTTTCATGTTCATCATCGGTTCGCCGCCATAAAAACTAAGACTTAAGGTTTTATCTTTTCTATTATTTATAAAACTATAAATATAATCCAATGCTTTTTTAGATATTTCCGTATTCATCATTTCAGGTGATAATTCCCGTTGGTTATAATAATTATTATTGTATACACAGTATTTACAACGGAGATTACAATTGGCTGAAACTTCAAAGATAATTTGAGGGAGCTTTGCGATACGATTCATTAATATTTCTTTTGAAATCGGGACATCAGTTGTTGTAACTTTTCTGTCCTGGCTGTTTTCCAGGAAAAGGTCTTTGATACTTGAATTTATGATCTGGTTATAATCGCATAGATACAGGTATTGATTATGGCAAAGAGATATCATATCAGTCATTGGTTTTACTCTTTTGTGAATAGGGCCGCAAGCACGAAAGGAATTCATCGGGGTTTGCGGCCCGGAAAATTAGTGATTAAATGATGGATCAGGAATATTTAATGCTGGTGAAGTTATCACTGTAAACATCGCGAAGTCCGCCGCAATAGGCGAGGCATTGAGATGTTAAACAAATATTAGCGGTTCTTTCCATAACTTCTTTTTTTTCCTGGTTAAGGGTTGTGGATGTTAGTTTCTTAAGCATAATTCCTCCTGTATATTGTGTTAAATTTTAAATCGAGATTTGTTTATGTTAATTATGTTTTTGATTAAAAACATGTAACAATAATACCATAACACATTTTTATAATCAATATTTTTACCAAAGAATTTATCAAATAGACGAGTTTATGTTATTTATAATCGTGATTTATTTTAAATATGATATTGGGTGTTCCGAAATACTCTTCTACGATTAAAACTTGTACTAATTAAAAAATAAGCGTATAATAATTTTTAGGGGATAAATCGGATGAACAATAACCGGATTGATTTAAAACAAATTTCGTTTTTATTTGCTTTTCAAATAACACTTTTACCTTCACTAATGTTATCTATAACTGCCCTATCTTTTACACTTGGAATTCCTATTACACTCTTCCATTTGCCTTTATCATTGATACTTACAGTTGGATTGTCTTATATTTTTTCCAGAGACAAAAAAGGACTATTCTTTAAAACAACAGCTTTGTTTCTTGTTATGCTACTGGGGTTTTTCATAATTTCAACCATGATATATGATTTCTCATTTGATGGTCAGGTTTATCACCAACCCGCGGTGATTTTACTGACAAGCGGATGGAATCCATTTTATTATCATTTCCTTGGAGATCAATGTATTGAATTCTATCAGGCTGCTGGGAATGTAGCACCACTGATCGAACACTTTACAAAAGGAAGCTGGATACTCGGAAGCGGTATTTATGCTTTAACCGGTAATCTGGAAGGAGGTAAGATGTTCCACCTCCTTTTCATAGTAGGCGCATTCATGACAACCCTCTATTTTCTTTGTAATTTGTCTCGAATCGGAACTAAAACAAAACTATTAATCGCTTTACTTGCTGCGTTAAACCCGGTGTGTTTATACCAGGTATTCAGTTTTTATAATGACGGTTTACTATCATCAATGCTAACAGTTTTGATAATGGCGTCTGCCGCTTTCATTCTTAAAGGGGAAAGGAAGGCATTAATCCTTACCGCGGCTGCAATCCCTATACTGTCAAATATTAAATTTACCGGAATTATTTATAGTGGAGTTGTTATCGGTTTAGTTTGCGTATGGTTGTTTTTTAGAAATAGGAATCGATTAATAAAATACATGTTAACAAATGGAATAATATTGATTGTGTCCGGTTTATTTTTGGGTTATCAACCCTATATCACAAATATCATTCATAACTCGAATCCGTTTTACCCCGCGATTATGTTCGGAAAAATCTCAAATGGAGCAGTAGAGACAATAGAAATAGGGCAGGCTCCAAAAAATTTCTTAAATCAAAACCGTTTTGTAAAATTGGGATATTCGGTATTATCAAAAACAACAAATCAATTACGTGAGAACCCTGAATTAAAGATTCCATTTTCGATTTATAAACGGGAAATAGCCGCTTTGGGGTATACAGATTCACGGTATGGTGGATTTGGCCCACTATTCGGAGGTACAATACTTCTGATAATGCTCTATGGCGTAACCGCGTGCAGATGGAGAAGAAGGGTATTTGTATTATTCTTAACGGGAATAGGTTTTATTCTATTTAGTATTCTGATAAACCCCGAAGCATGGTGGGCAAGGCTTTCACCTCAATTATGGTTGCTGCCATTATTATTTATTACCGCTTGCTTTTACACTTCAAATCATAAGAAAATTAACAGGTATACCGCATGGGTTATGATAGCGATTTTGCTCGTTAATTGTGGTGTCGTTTTTGGGTCTTACCTGGGCTATAACCTTGAAATGAATGGGATTTATAAAAAACAATTGTCAGATCG
>JAKAGC010000496.1 GCA_021817755.1 Acidobacteriota bacterium
CCCCTATGATGTTGTTCTAATGGATGCCCAGATGCCCGTTATGGATGGAATTACCGCCACACGCATAATTCGGGATTCACAATCAAAAGTTCTTAATCATGGTGTCCCAATTATTGCAATGACAGCTCACGCATTAAAAGGCGACCGGGAGCGATTTATTAGATCAGGAATGGATGATTACGTTTCCAAACCGATTAAAGTCCAGGAATTATTCGATGTTCTCCAGAAGTATTTACCTAAGGATGAACGTTATTATACATAATCATTGCTCCATCCCCGATCTCTTTTACTACATTTATCGGACGGGTGTAGATTCCTTTTTTTCACTCATCAAATAGTTAAAAATGGCAGAAGCCAGGAATCCGAATCCTACACTTAATACAATGATCCCAAATGAGAAGAATTCACGTGACTCATGTGGATATATCCATCCCAATGTTATTATTGCTGCACCCGGAAATATAGCCATTATTGCCCTCGATATGTCTGCAATAAAACGGTATTTCATCGAACCGCCGTTTATATTGAGGGATTTTAAGAATTGATTCCCTCCTTCTGTTTGAAGAAAGTGATTTAAATCTTCAATATTATTAAACCTTTCCATTAATCGATTATAAATGGAACTCTTTTCACGAATTTTTTTCCAATCCCAGTATAATTTAAATATCCATCCTAAAACTCCAAAAAAAATCGGCATTATTACAATTTGTGCGATAATCTCCGAATTATGCATAGTAAACCTCCATTATCATTTTTCACTTATTTTTAATTTTGAATTTTTTGACTAAATGAGTTTAATTTTTACGATTCTTCAGGTGAAAGAATTATGACCAACGTATAAACCATCATAAACACAGCCAGTAATATAAACGGTACAGTGACAAATGCAGACATATTAAAAAAACCACTGAAAAATGCAGAAAGAAAACCGAAATCAAAATAATCTCCCAGGATACTCCGTATACCGGCTTTATCTCCAACCAAAGCGGCAATCAAACCGATAACTACAAAGCTAAACGTGAGAAACCTCGGGATGAATAGCAGACGCATTACTTTCTTTATAAGAACAGGATCGGTTCTTCTAGGGGTTAATGCGGTTTGCCATATCATCTCGGCGGTTGGAAGCTGGATTTCCCTGTCTTCATATTCAAACGAAGTTCTCTTGAAATTCTCCATCCATTGGTAAACCAATTCAAGATCATTACAAATTTTGCAATGAGAAACATGGACTGTATTGTCTTTCGAGATATTACCTTTCAACAGTTCTTCATATATGGATTGTTCCAGTTCACACGTTATTTTTGATTTCGTTTTCATGGGTGTGTCTCCTTCGAGTATCCTTTTTCTTTTAAAATACCGGCAAATTTTTCTCTTATACGGAAAAGCTGAACTTTGATATTTTTTTCCTTAATATCAAGGATATCCGAAATTTCTTTATGGGAATATCCTTCCGCATATGCGAGCCACATTAATGTTCTTTCCTGTGGTTTAAGAAGATTAAACATCTTTTCCATATCCATAGGTAGAAAAAGATTATGGCTTTTCTCTTCTTTAAAATCATGTCTCAAGAGGTAATCCTGCTCAACTTTCATCTTTCGTTTTACATCTATAAAAAACCGAACGGCTATTTTATATAGATAAGATTTTTGTTGATATTCATTCATCCCTGCTGGAGCCGTTTTAACGAACCTCAAAAAAGACTCTTGAAATATATCGTCTGCCATATTGGAGTCTCCACAGGTTTTGTAAACGAAAAACCACAAGTTTTTAGAATACTTTTTATAAAAACTTTTAAAAGTATCCTTGCTTATCAACTCTTCTACCGGTCCCATTTTCCGATTTCTTTATGCCTTTTAAATAGATTTATCTATAAGTCCAAGTTTTTTACTTAGAGTAAAAGCGAGATACCATGAAACCAAAAATCCGATTCCCAGGAAAGCAAGTATGACTCCTATGGAATTTATATAACGGGAATATTCAGGAATTATAAATCCGATTGCCCAAAAACCCGCTCCGGAAAACAAAAGAACGATTCCCCTATATATAGTTGAAATCATTTTCTCTTTGGGTGGATTGGTATCGATGGACAACATCCTCAGAAATTCCGTACCACTTGAAGATTGGAGAAAAGTATTAAAATCATTGACATCAGAAAATTTATCAATTAGTTTCTGGTTAATCTGGCTTTTTAATTTGATCTTCTTAAAATCCAATCCCATTTTCAGCATAATTGCACCGATTATAAGAAATATCGGTAAAATAATTATGGGGGCAATTTGTTCGGCTTGATTCATTGTGAACCTCCTTTTTGTTTTGATTTTCATTTTAAATTGTTTTTTTTCTTATTACAACGGGTAATATATCTCTTAGGTTAACAAAATTTTTTTTACAAAAAATATTCTAAGAGATATAAAAGGAATTAATCCGATTTTTACATCATTTGGTCATTCTATCTATATAGTTCATCATTTCAAGGTAGTAGAAATTCCAATTCTACCCTATCTTAATAATAGACAGGAGGTTATAATGAAATTAAGAAAAAGAAATATATTTAAATGTATTACAGTTTGTATAATGGTATTATTTTTAATTCAATGTACGACTACCAGGAGAGGGAAATGGATTTCATCCTATGAAAAAATGGATTTAGAAAAGATACCGGAATTTATTTACAGGATTGAAAAAATCAAGGAACCGACAAAAGAAGACCCGGTTATGGAATATAAATTGGTCAAATTTCCTGTTCATCTCTACTGGAGCATTACGGAATATGAAAAAATAAGAGTAGAACATACTAAAAAGAACTGGTTGTGTGTTCTGGGGGGAATCGCAGCAGGTGGAATTGCAGGAATGGCGACAAAAAACAACGCTGAGCTTTTTAGTCCCACTGCACATGTGATTGGTTGTTCTTTAGTAGGAGGAATTTATGGGGCGATATCTGCAATCTTCTTTAAAGGTAAATCATCTGTTATAACTGAAGAAACCATCGAAGTCCGAAAGCAAATCGATCGCCCCAATATGAATCAACCATATCCTGTTTCGGATTACCCAATCGATTTAATAGTATTTGTAAATGGGAAAACAACAACTATTAAAATAAAATCGGATACCAATGGAATTATCCGAATTGATCCGATAAGGGATTTATTTATCAAGGAAAATTTCATATCTACACAAACAATATATACTCTTTCTTATTCAATTGATACGAAGCGAGACTCAATCACAGACAAATATATACTCCCACAATAAGTAGAGAATTTTTATTAGGAAATATAAATTATATTCAGATTATTACGAAATCAAAAAGCAAAATGTATTTGACTTAAGCAAGTTATTATGATATCCTTATTCTAGTTAGTACATAATTATTTATTACCCCATTTTTTATTTTAATATTGTCCTATTAACCAACTTTACTAAGGAGGAATCACTTATGAACAAAAAAATTCGTTTAACTCAACTAACCAAAGAAGAAATGAATGATGCTGCGGCTGGAGCTGTATCCCAACCTGTACAATGTACTTGCCGTTGCTTTTGCACATGCTATTATGATTGGGATGGTGTGCATGATGCAGAATTTGATGCAATGTGTTCTGCCAGTTCTGGGAACTTTGCTCAAACTTCCATTCCCCATGTAAACATTGATAAAACAACCAAGTAAAATTTGTTTTATCCGGCGAGATGCAGGACAAAGTCCTGCATCTCGCTTCCACTCTAACCAATCTATTAAAACGAGGATCCCCTGAATGAATAAGTATACTGTTTTTAAAACCGGGACAAAAAATAATTACCTTCATAGCCCCAATTTAGAACAAATTCTTCTATTACACCCAGTTTTATCTCATTTATTGGAACTAAAAGAAAAAGGAGAAGATTTAAACGCGTGGTTAAACAGGGAGGCAGAGAAAGGAATAACCCTTGAAACAGGTGAACATATATCACATGACCAATTGCAGTATTATATCCGAAAATATATGTTTCTATCGGATTGTGGTTATTTCAATCCGTTAGATACAAAAAATGATATTTGTGGACGCTTAACAGAACAAAACATAAAGGAATTCCTGGCAAATAGCGAGCAATTAACCCTGGAAGTAACAGAAGATTGTAATTTGAAATGTGATTATTGCGGATATGGAAAATTTTATACTCCGTATGAAAATCGATCTACCAAACATATGGATATTTCTATCGCAAAAAAAATCTTTAATTACATGTC
>JAKAGC010000497.1 GCA_021817755.1 Acidobacteriota bacterium
ACTACCGGTGTGGCAGATAAAAAGCAACGTGTTGGAGCCGAGTTAAAATTTGAGTACTCCAAACTTTTTGTTAAAGGTGAATTTATCCACGGGAAAGATAAAACCATTAAAAAAGATGGTTTTTATGGAACTATTGGTTATTATATTATACCTTCCACCCTGGCTCTATTTCGATTTGACAACTGGGATTCCAATAAAGATATCACCGATAAGGAAATTTCCAGGTATACCTTTGGTTTGAATTACTTCTTCAATAAAAGTGTTGTCGCACAATTTAATTATGAACATAAGACGGAAAAGCCATCTATTAAAAATGACGTGGTATCCGGCCAGATTCAGGTTAAATGGTAATCGGTTGAATAAATGAATTATTTTTTTGAGGGATTCAAACAGGCGTTAACACTTTTGATTCCACCCTCCGGTGAGATAATAGGAATTATTGTGTTATCTCTCATGGTATCTGCCAGTGCTACGGTACTGGCTGGGTTTTTCGCAATTCCCTTCGGAGTAACTCTGGCAATAACAGAGTTCAGGTTCAAGCGGGTTGTGATTGCTCTTTTGAATACTGCACTGGCGATACCTGCCGTACTAATAGGGTTGATGGTTTATATTATCATCAATCGCAGAGGGATTATGGGATTTATGGGGATACTCTTCTCACCCTGGGCCATGATATTGGCACAAGCAATTCTGGCTTTTCCCCTAATAACTGCGCTTTCTATGGCAGCATTAAAAGGAATCGCAAAAGATACCAAAGACCTGGCATTATCTCTCGGTGCTTCTCGCTTTCAAATGGCTGCGGCTGTCATTCGGCAGGGTAAATTTGCTTTCCTTACCGCCATCATTACCGGATTTTCCCGTGTCATTGGTGAAACAGGTATGACGCTTATGGTCGGCGGAAACATCAAAGGCTATACCCGTGTTATGACAACTGCAATCTCTCTCGAAACCATGAAAGGTAACTTTGAAATCGGTATTGCCTTGGGGCTGGTACTTCTTACCGTAGCTCTTCTGGTCAATATTTTACTTCAATGGCTGCAAGGAAAATAAGAAGTGTCATGAAAATCGTAGTCTCGAATTTAGTTAAATCCATCGATCGCCACTGTATCCTCGATGGTGTGGATATGGATATCCAACCCAGTGCAGTAAATGTTATTATCGGACCCAATGGAGCAGGTAAAACGACTTTGCTTCGTATTATCGGACTTCTCGATAAACCCGGTAAAGGACAACTCTTCTTAAATGAGCGCCGGGTCGAATCTTACTCATCTAAAGAACTAACTACCTTGCGGCGGAAGATTGGATTTGTTTTTCAACATCCCCTAATCCTTGAAGGCTCCGTCTATCGTAATATGGCGTATGGACTCCGTGTAAGAAAACTCACTATCGATAAAGAAAAAATCGAAGCCATGTTGATCCGTGTCGGTTTAAACGGAAAAGGGGACATGGAAGCTAAAAAACTATCGGGGGGTGAAAAGCAACGACTTCAACTGGCCCGGATTATGCTCCTCGACACAGAATTATTTCTCATGGATGAACCTACGGCAAATCTCGATCCCATCAGCACTCGTACTATTGAAATGCTTGTGCAGGAAATCGTACGTGAAGGAAAAACCGTGGTACTTTCCACCCATAATCTGGTCCAGGCTCGCATTCTGGGGCATAAATTCTTTTTTATGAAACAGGGACGTGTCATTCAGGAAGGACCCGCACAAGAAATTTTTAATCGACCTGTCTCCCTAGATATTGCAGAGTTTTCTTCTGCTGAAAATATTATTTATGGGAAAATCGTTACTGAGAATAATAGCCGCTCACTCAATACCGATAAACTTCGTATTTGTATCGCTACTTCTCATGAAGATGGACCTGCTGCTGCCGTGATTCGGCCCGAAGATATTCTTTTATCTAACGAACCCATCGTCTCTTCTGCCCGCAATTCTTTTAAAGGCAGGATAATTCTCATCATGGATATGGGGATATTTCTTTCTGTGTCTATCCGGTGTGAAGATCAAATTTTTATCTCATTTATTACCCGTGAATCTGCCAATATGATGGATATTAAGCCCGGTCAACCGGTTTACATCACGTTTAAATCAACCGCGGTGCATATCATAAAAAAATAATAGATTGATGGAGATCATAATTTAAGAATTTGATGGGATTAGAGAGGAAAATATAGGCGAAAAATAGGGGAGAATCGATTTCTTTTATTCGCTGCGGTCGAAATAGAATGAAGTCTTGTTTGGAGTATTGTATTTCGAAATATTATCCCGGACTGTATGGGCTCCCCCAATTTTTTTTACTTGATCTGCTTTCCATTCTTCAATCCGGGTCATAATCCGTTTTGTTTTTTCCATCACTACATGTTTAAGCGGTTCATACGCTTCGTTAAAAGCAGGGTTTTTCGTACGTAGTACTTCCACCGGAACCGGATTACTCTTTATTTTTTGCCGCATAATATTTACCTGGGTGAGAAGGAGGGATACAGCATCCCAGTCGTTTGCCGTGAGCGATGTTTCTGTTGAATCCAGGTTAGAAGAGATTTGCTCCAAAAGCTTTAAAATTTCCGTTTCATCCATAGAGTTCCAATCCTGAGCGGTGCTGGGTTTCGTGACCGTTGTTAGCCGGCATATTCATTCCCATTTTCAAATTGGCTTTGCGGTCATTTTCGATTTTTTGTGACCAACCTGAATAGAGGTCTTTGAATATTTTTACCACTTCGTCTACCGGTTTCGGGTCTTTATCGAAATTGGCAGCCGTAAGTTTTTTAATCGAATAAAGGTACAAAGAACGAAGCCGGACGGCAATTTCACCACCTGCATCGAAATTCAGAATGGATATCAATGCATTTAGTACTTCGATACTTTTATTTATTGAAATAACTCGGTTTTCAATGTCATGTTTTTCAAAATAAAAAAGTGTTTGATTCAGAAGTCGAAGCATTTCCTGGTAGATGAATAAGATCAACTCATCATTGTTCATTCCTTCGAGTCTGTTTTTTAAATAAAGATCACCTTCGATCATTTGCCGGGCTCCTTTTTCTTTGTCCTTCTCCTTTTGTAAAGGGTATTAAGTACTACAGCCTTATTTCAAAATCAAATAATATTTCTAATTTTTAAGAACCTGATAATTGCGATAATAAAGAATCCATTTCGGCCAACGCTTCATTGGCTTTTGTATACTGGGTAATGAGCATTTCTTCTTCTATTGCCAGTCGAGCAGTGATGCTGGCTATTTGATCCGAAATATTATCCAGTTGACTATCCAATTGAGATATATTTTTGGCCAGGATTCCGGAATAGGGGAAAGTAAATTCATAAACGCGTTCCCTCAGGCTTTCGGTTATGCCTTTGGTATAATAAACGTCATCTTTGGAATCGCCGTTTACCGTGTCCGTGACACTTGTGGTAGCCACGCTTACAACCAGTCCTTTTGCGCCACCGGAAGTACCCGTAAGAAGTCGTCCGGATCCTGAAGCTGTCAGGATATTTCCATTTGAATCCTTGAATTTTCCTGCAACATCCACTCCCGTATCGCTAATTGTTGTTGTTCCGATTCCAGTACTTCCATCTGCGTCATCTGCTGCGATGTTCGATACCACGCTGATATTCTGTGAAGTGCCGTAGGCTTCGGTAAGGATTTCCAGTTTGCCTCCCGTTACCTGGGCAAAAACTCCCAGTTCATTTTCATCCATTTTGGAGTTGATGGCTTCCACTACTTGCGACGAAGTCATGCCGCTTGTCAGATTGACCGTGTAATTCTTGCCCCCATAGGTGATGGTCAGATTTTCATCTTGTCCCAGTGTATCGATGATATCCGCTCCTACTGATCTTGCTTGTTCGGCAGCGCGAGTGATAAATGTTTCGTAGCGTCCCCCAACCGTATCGTCTGATTTGCCGATAAAAGTGATTTCTGCATTATCTGCAGAGCCCTTGTTTTGGAATAATCGTTTCACTGCATCCAGGTTATTGGAGAGAGCCGAATCCAATTTTGCATCGTCTACTTCTAATTTTCCTTCACGGCTTAATGTGATTCCGATTGTGGAAAGAGTTTTATAGGATTCGGAGCTGTCAATACCCTGTACGCGGCTGGATACCATCGACAGCAAATCCGTTTTGATCTTTACTGCCGCAGATTCACCAGAGAGAACTCCTGCGGTTTGTGTATCCTCATCAAATGTGAATTGTTCATTCAAAAAG
>JAKAGC010000498.1 GCA_021817755.1 Acidobacteriota bacterium
GGCTTCCAGTGAGGCAAGAATTTTGAGTTTTTTTATTTCATCGGTTTCACGAAGGTATGAATCCAGAAGAGTATTGGCTTCCGGAACTATATTACCAAAGAGGTTGAGTTCATGGCCGGGTAAAAATTCAGATTCATAGAAGTGGTATGAGAGTGGAATATCGACATTATGGAAATATGTGGCAAGGTCGATATCAGCTTTTCGCTCATGTAGTCGCATTACATCGAGGGGTTGCCAATCGACTTCAAAATCGACGCCGTACTTTTTTAATTGTTTTGCAATAATTTGAAACAGGATTTTTCTAAATCCGGCATCGGGCGACATACATTTTATTTTAAAAGGTTTTTGCGGCAATAATTCTTTAATATCTTTTTTTTGAAGATGGTTAAATATAAAATATCCGGTTAACCCATAAGGAAGTACTAATTTTGCAGGAATAGTTAGTTCCCACCCGGATTTTCCGGCAAGATTGAGAGAAGTAATAAAGGATTGAAAGAATTGGCGATTCCGTTTGTCTTTAAAGGGGTAACGTTGAGTATTCAATTTAAAATAAAATGCTCCGGTTGGAGGCATTTTAAAATAATTGTATCTAAATCTGGATTGGGGCATATCCCCATATAAACTGTAAAAAAACAAATCGGGTTCGCCCATATAAATGGCTCGTTTGAGTTTTTCCTGGGACCAATAAAAATGGATACATAGGGTTTCAATAGTGCTTTTCTTCCCTAGATACCATGGATTGGGTTTTAAGCGGATGATGGTTTCATCTTTTTTTTCGATATACTCTTCGACCATCATGGCTCCTGAAAAAACCATTGAATTGTGATTGCGGTCTTTATTTAATATACCCATTAAACAAGAAGCCAAGTAGTACCCGAAATCAACATTTTCATAAATAAACTTTATTTCAAATTGTTTGGGGCCGAGTATTTTCAATCCGGGACAGTGTTGTGCTTTACCATTAAAGAAATCAGTTCCACCTTCGATGACTTTATATATGGGATTAACAAAAGAAATTGCTTTTATACCATATTCGATGGTGTAAATTACATCATCTGAAGTGATAGGAGAGCCATCGGAAAAATTTGCTTTCTCTTTTATAGTAAAAATAACACTTTTGCCTTTGCGATCAAATTTATCAACCAGGAAAGGATAGGGATGAAAATCACTATCCAATTTAAAGAGGGGGCTGTAAATACTGCTAAAAAAAGGTTGAAGTCGAATAATATTCCAATCTACGGGATCAAAATAGCGTTTAAAAACAGATGCAATGGCAATATGAAGGGTTTTATTTTTTTTTGATGCCTCTGCTTCAGAATTGTGGGGAATAATTAATAGAATAGCCAGGATGAATAAAAGAATAATCGAAGGATAGATTTTGCATTTCATAATTATGCCGGTTAAGTGATATGCGTATTGGCAGGAATTGTTCCATTCTTGGTAATAACGACAATACCATCGCGGACATAATAATTTTCAGCATCAATATATTTTTCAGAGCCTTGATAATCGATAATAACATTATCGCCGATGCGGACATTTTTATCGAGGATGGTATTTTTAATAATGCAATTTTTTCCAATACCAAGATTTGAACAATCTGAGTTTCTTAAACTTCCGAAGAAATCTGCCCCCATCATGACAACATGGTCGAGAGTGGAACCTTCTCTTATAAGAGACCGAATACCGATAACGGAATTGGAAATTTTACTTCCTTCGAGAATAGAACCTTCGCATAATAAGGCACAATTAACGGTACAATTTTTTATTTTTGAGCCGGGTAAAAACCTGGCATTGGAATAAATAGGGAATTGTTCATCATAAAAATTAAACTTAGGAAGTGGATTGGCAAAATCGAGATTGGCATCGAAGAAGGCATGAATGGTACCGATATCTTCCCAATACCCTGAAAAATGAAAAGAAAATACTCGGTGGGTTTGAATAGCGGCAGGAATAATCTGTTTTCCGAAATCTTCACTTTTGTTGGATTCAAGCATTTCAACAAGAACATTCTTGTTAAATACATAAATTCCCATAGAAGCCAGGAACGGATGTTGGGATCCTTGTCCTTGTAGTTCTTTCGGAACCTGGAGGGAATCGAGGGTTTCTTTTTCCAGTGGTTTTTCCACAAAACGAACAATTTTTCTTTCTTTATCCACTTTAAGAATACCAAGACCGCTGGCGGATTCGCGGGAAACAGGAGTAGAAGCGATAGTGACATCTGCTTTTTTCTCGATATGATATTTAATAAACGCGTCAAGGTCAAGGCGAAACAGTTGATCCCCGGAAAGGATAACGATGTAATCAACTTCCCGGTTTTTTATATAACTGATATTCTGTCTGACAGCATCAGCGGTTCCCTGGTACCAGTTGGAACTTTCCAGGGTTTGTTGTGCGGCAAGAATTTGCAAAAATCCTCTGGAAAAACGGTCGAAATGATACGTATTGAAGATGTGACGGTGTAATGAAACGGTGTTAAACTGAGTAAGAACATAAATTTTCCGAATATTTGAATGAATACATATGGAAATAGGTATGTCAATCAAACGGAATTTTCCCCCAATTGGAACCGCGGGTTTTGCCCTATACTTGGTTAACGGAAATAACCGGTTTCCCTGGCCACCGCCTAAAATTAAAGCGAGTACATTTTCCATTATTTAGTCTCCGGAAGAAAAATTATAATAGCGCCCTGGATAAAAAAAGTCAAGAAAAATCGGGAAAAAATCCGATGCAAGGCAATTTATTTTAATAGAATTAATTCTCGCTTTATTTACTGATGCGTTCTACGTAGGATCCATCACGTGTATCAAGGCGAATAATATTTCCTGCTTCGATAAACGGGGGTACCATTATTTCCATTCCGTTGTTTAATTTTGCAGGTTTGTATGATGCCTGGACAGTGGCACCTTTAAGAGTTTTTTCTGCCTCTACTACTTCGAATTCCATATTGATGGGGGGGGTAATATTCATGGGTTGACCTTTGAAGAGTTCAAGAGTAAAGACTACCTCTTCCTTCAAGTAATACACATTATCTCCGAGGAATTCACTGGTAAGTGAAATCTGTTCATAGGTTTCGTTATCCATGAATATATAGTTGTCACCGTCATGATATGAATAATTAATTTCTTTCGTATCGAGAACGACACGTTCTACCTTTTCACTGGGACGAAAACGGTAATTTCGTACTGACATATCAACCAAGTCCCTGATTTTAGTTTGAACCAGAGCCTGGCCTTTACCGGGAGTTACGTGCTCCATATCTTCTACGCGATACAATTTGTCATTTAGCTGGATAATAATCCCTTTTCGAATTTGGGTAGCGCTAATCATATTCTCCTCCATTAATTAGTGTGTTCATTTGATTTCTGCTATCTGTTCTTGCATAAAAGAGCATTGATTTTATTTTTATAAGGAAAAAATAGTCCTCTCCTAACCGGGATTTACCGGCAACAAAGGGAATTTCATTTCCTTTTGATTTTCCGTCTTTAAATTCTATATTAAATCTCTTTTCGATATATTGTTTGAAATCGGTATAAAAACGGGAACAAAATTCTTCTTTATCCCAAACCGATTTCCATATAAGGAGCATGGATGAAGTTGTATTGTTTTGATAAATACTAAATTTATCCCCGCCCCATCCCATTGCAAAATCTCTCATATCCAATGCTTCGGCGGGTTTAAGAAGTAGATTGATAAAAAATTCTCCGATAACCCCGGAATGATATAATGGATAATCGGAAGGTTTATAGAGAATGTCTACATTTATTGGTTGTTCGAGTTTTAAATATTTTTCAGGGTGAAGAATCTGTTCTGTAGAAGTTGGGGGATTGGAAAGAATTTTATTAACACTCTTCCACTTCCGCTTATGGAATACGGCATCAACAAATCTCAATCCATCTACATAAGGCATAATTAACTGACCTTTAACAGCAGGATATGACCCGCTCATTGCAGAGGGTTTGGCTATGGGCGAAAACGAGAGCAAGGCATCGGTATTTGATCCCGAAGACATGGTATATGAATCCATCTGGCTGCATTGAAGCATAAGAAACGTTGCATCACCTTCAAGAGCAGCGAGTACGGATAACTGCCGGTCATCAAAAATAGAATAGTTTCCCAAAAGCTTTTGGATATCGAAGTATTGATCCTGAATGCCATGTCGTAATTCATGGAATATTACC
>JAKAGC010000499.1 GCA_021817755.1 Acidobacteriota bacterium
ATGATATATCACTAAAAAAAAGGAACATAATCGACAACTTTTAGACACAAATCGCGTCAACTTACATTGCTTTTGCAAAAAATGTCGCAGGGAGAAATATTTCATACGAAATTACTATTTATTCAAATAGAGATAAATATTCTATAAGGTTTTCACAATTGTTTTCTACCAATTTTAAGTGAAGTATAATTATAAATAAAAGAGGTATTTTAAAAGGTAACAAAGCACAGAAAGAATTCATAAAAAGTAAATTCTATTTGGAAATAGAAATCTTTAAGTGTTTCCAACCTTTAAATAATCCGAAAGAAGCAGATATGGAAGCCAGAAAACACAGGATAGCTGCGGTGGGGTTAGAGTAAATCCATGACCCAATTGCAAAAAGTGCACCCCAAATGGCAATACATCCGAGGAAAACACAGAGTAGTCCTGCAGGAACATCCCAACCGGTTTCTTTTAAATCAGCGGTATCGTACCCTTCATTACTGACCCTTGAAAGAAATTTCTTCCACCCAGGCCCACCGGGTTTGATTAAACGGTAAAATTTCACCAGTGTAGGAGTATCTGTAGGTCTGGTAAAAAAAGTGACTGTGACCCAGCATACAGTAGTAAAAATTACCCCGAAAAGAAAAACCTGCCAGTCTTTGAGTGGGGTGAATCCAAGTTTTTTATGGATGATTTCAAAGTAAATGGCAGCAGAAAATGATGCAATCATTGCGGTTATTTCACTTATTGCACTTATTCGCCACCAGAACCACCTAAGGATAAAGAGTAATCCGGTTCCGGCTCCTATCTGGAGAAGGATTTTGAAAGCCTGTAATGCATTCTGTAGTACAAGTGCAAGAAAACCGGAAATAATCATGAGACAAAGTGTGGAAATACGGCCGATTTTTACCATTTCCTTTTCAGTTGCATCTTTTCGAATAAAACGTTTATAGAAATCATTCACTACATAAGAAGATCCCCAGTTTAAGTGAGTGGAGATTGTAGACATATAGGCAGCAGCAAGCGAAGCAACTACAATACCGATCAGACCATGAGGGAGAAATGAAATCATCGCGGGATAAGCGAGATCATGTCCCAGTTTATCCATAGGAATTTGTGGAAACGCTTTTTTCAAAGCAATAAGGTCGGGGAAAACAACTATCGAAGCAAGGGCAACTATAATCCAGGGCCAGGGTCTTAATGCATAATGAGCGAAGTTGAAAAGAAGGGTGGCACCGATGGAGTGTTTTTCATTTTTTGCAGCGAACATACGCTGGGCAACATAACCTCCGCCACCTGGTTCTGCACCGGGATACCACGCCGCCCACCACTGTACGGCTAAGGGGATGATAAATATAGCAAGCGCTGCATCCATATTAGAAAAATCGGGAAGTATGGAGAGTTTGGGTTTCACTGCCGGATTAGAAAGAAGATTGGATAATCCTCCAACTTGGGGAAGCCCTACCGCGAATACGGCCACGATAACAGAGCCGGCCATAGCCACGAAGAATTGGAAAAGATCGGTAAGAAGCACGCTCATAAATCCGCCCATCATACTGTAGATCACTGTAATGGTTCCTGCGATCAGAATCGTTTTTACTGGAGAAATATTTAATAATACACTCCCAATTTTTATTGCAGCAAGAGATACGGTTGCCATCACCATGACATTGAAAAATACTCCGAGGTAAATTGCTCTAAATCCTCTTAAGAATGCAGCCGTTTTCCCGCTGTAGCGAAGTTCGTAAAATTCAATATCGGTTAAAACATTGGAACGCTTCCAGAGTTTGGCATAAATAAAAACAGTAACCATACCGGTAAGGAGAAAAGCAAACCATACCCAGTTCCCAGCGACGCCGCCATTACGAACAATATCGGTAACGAGATTGGGTGTATCAGTGGAGAAGGTTGTGGCAACAAGCGAAATTCCGAGGAGCCACCAGGGCATTGTTTTCCCACCTGCAAAATACTCTTCGGAATTTTTCCCGGCACGTTTCATAACAACGAGACCTATAATGAGAGATAATATAAAAAATGCGATTATAATCATCAAATCGCCGGTATTTAAAAGCATGGGCTCCTCCTTGATTTTGATGCATATATGAATATAAGAGTTATTTATACCAGAAAATATTTTTTTTTCAAGTTATTTCCATACAAAACATATGGATTTTCCTGCAACTCTGTTATAATGAATCAATGAAAAACATCCTAAAATTGATTTTCAAAGATGAAGTACAGGAAATTTTCGATCACTTCAGCGCTTTGTTCGATATAAAAATTCTATTTTATTCGGCCAATGGGGAAATCGTAAAAGTTGGATTAAATAAGCCGAACTGCCGTTTCTGTAACCTGGTACAAAATTCATTATACGGGCGACAAAGTTGTTTGGATATGGACGAAACCCGTCGCCAGCAAGCCAGAATAAAAGGTCAAACAATATGCTACCAATGCCATGCGGGTTTAGACGAATCTATTACCCCGATTTACAATGATAATGCATTGGTGGGTTTTCTGGGGTTTGGACAATTCAGGACGACAGATGAGATATCCCCAAAAGTTCTACAAGACTGGCGAGAGAAATACAACAATGATGAGCTGCTTCACGCTTTTAAAGAAATCCCTTACTACCCGGTAGAGAAAATGAATCATATTGTTGGATTGGTTTCGATCCTGGTAAAGTATATCGTTTCACAGAGGATGATTACCATTATGGGTGATTTTCTCTTGCATAAATTGATTTCTTATATCGAGAAGAACATCTCGAAACCTGTTTCTCTGAGTGAAGCGGCTGCATTTGTAAAAAAAAGTGAATCGACAGTTTCCCATCTTTTCAAAAAAAAAATAAATATGAGCTTTAAGCAAACAGTAATAGAGATGAAGCTGGATCGTGCGGATGAGTACCTGCGAATGCACCGAAACATGAAAATCGCCGATATCGCAGAGAAAGTGGGATATGAAGACCCACTCTATTTTTCCCGTCTGTACAGGAAATCAAGAAAATGCTCTCCACGACAATTTCAAAAAAAAATATTCTCTGAAAAGGAAATAGAATGATTCCTGGAAAAACTATTTTAGACTCCCTTTCCCCATCAAAAAAATTAGTTTTGTGTCTTGTGATTGTACTGGTCGGAAATTTTTTATTGTATATTGATACGATTCATTATGATTTTCTAAAAGACGATTTCCGGTTAATTGTAGAAAATCCTCGTATTAAAGACTTTAATGCGTTTTCGGAATCTATCGGCTCAAAATTTTTTGCATTTCCCGATTATCCGTATCTGCATTATTGGAGACCGCTTTCGCTTTTTTCATTTTATATCGACTACCAGATATGGGGATTGAATCCTGGGGGATACCACCTTACCAATATTATTTTCAATGCATTGAATGGGGTTCTAATTCTATTAATTTTTTATTTCTTGTTTGGTAATCTCAGATTCGCTTTTCTAGTTTCCCTCTTTTTTTCTATTCATCCATCCCATGTCGAAGCAGTATCATGGATTTCTGGACGTACGGATTTACTTGGGGCCTTTTTTGTTTTCCTTGCACTACTTTTTTTTCTACTTTTTAGAAAGAAAAAAAATTACCTTTTTTATGGAATATCTTTTCTTTTTTTTATCATGGGACTTCTTTCCAAGGAGAATGTACTGCTTTTTCCTTTGATGGCAGCAGGATTGATATTTATGGAAAGGATCGATTCTCCTAAGAAACAAGAACTTTCATTCAGTTCAAAGATAAAAGAGTGGTTTTTTACATTCCCTTTTTTTGGGATAGCTGGAATATTTATAATTCTTCATAATCGATTCTCGGGTATCGGAAATGCAGTAAAAGGATTTTCTTTTGGAGATATCCCCGTAATAATCAAGACAGTGGGAGCTTACATACGTATTATACTTTTGCCTTTCTACCCTGTACCTCATTTTTCGATGCATGCATTTGATCATAATTTAACCGAATATCTTATGTATGCTGTTTTGGGTGTAATAATACTCGTTTTTTTAATTATAAAGAGAGACAATTTTAAAGCGACGTTATGGAGTCTAGTATTTTTTGTGTTTTTAATACCGGTACTGGACCCTGAAATTGTACCGTCTTATCCAAAAATCGTTACACGCTTTGCTTATATCCCTGCAATTATAGGTGGAGTTTTTTTTCTGGAAGCGGTGAAAATACTGCGAGACCGCAAATTAAAGC
>JAKAGC010000500.1 GCA_021817755.1 Acidobacteriota bacterium
TGCATCCGCAATCGGTTGAAGCACACCGAACCAACCCACCCGGTTAGGGCCCCATCGTTCCTGGAGTACTCCAATTGCGCGGCGCTCCAACCATATCATCACCACCACCATCAACATCGGATAAATCGTGACCACAACCACTTTGGCCATGGGAATCACAAAATTTTCTATGATATTCGAGCTCATTTGTCGATTTCTCCCAGAACGATATCCAGCGATCCCAGGATAGCCACAAGGTCTGCAAAGAGGTCTTGTTTACTCATTGTTTCCAGGGACTGCATATTGATAAAGGACGGGGATTTCATTTTCACCCGTTCCGGTTTTTCTGTTCCATTGGATTTAATATAGAATCCCAATTCTCCTTTCGGAGCTTCGATCGAGTGGAATACTTCTCCCGCAGGGATTTTAAGGATTTTCGGGACTTTAGCCTGGATTTCTCCTTCGCGCGGCAATTCGATTCCCTGTTTAATGATCCGTAGGCTTTGTCGCATTTCTTCCATACGTAACAAATACCGGTCATAAACATCGCTGTTCGTACTCAGCGGTACATCGAATTCAAAGTCCTCATAAGAGCAGTAGGGGATATTTTTACGGATATCCCATTTAATACCCGTCGCGCGCAGGCAAGGCCCGGTTAGTCCGAATTGAACCGCATCTTCCGCTGTAATTTTCCCGATACCCACTGTCCGGTGTTTCCATATCCGGTTTCCGTTCAGCAGCCGTTCGATATCTTTCAGCTTTTTCGGGATTTCCACCAGGCATTTTTTGATACGTTCAATCACATTGTCGCTCAGTTCATGCGGGACACCCCCGATGCGCATCGCATTAATCGTTAAACGTGCACCAATATACTCTTCGAAGATTTCCAGGATATCTTCGCGTTCTTCGAATGCATAGAGCAAGACCGAAGCCGCACCGATATCATTTGCCATAAATCCAACCCATGCGATATGTGATGCCACCCGCTGCAATTCCGTCAATATCACCCGTATATATTGAGCCCGTTTCGGCACTTCTAAGCCCATCAGTTTTTCTACTGCCAGCACATATCCCAGGTTATTCGATATAGCCGCCAGGTAGTCCAACCGGTCCGTGAACGGTAATACCTGGTTATAGGTGCGATTTTCCCATAACTTTTCCATACCACGGTGCAGGTAACCCACATTCGGTTCAACTCGCAGTACCAATTCGTTATCTACTGCGACTTTAAGATGAAGCACCCCGTGTGTGGAGGGATGCTGTGGTCCCATATTGAGTTCTAATTCTTTGAATCCCACTACTTTTTCCCCTCCATCGGAAAATCTTTACGAAGCGGATATCCCTCGAAATTATCCGGGGTGTATATCCGGCGTAAGTCGGGATGACTACTGAATGTGATCCCGAACATATCGTATATTTCTCGTTCCGCCCAATCGGACGACTTGTAAAGCGATACAATCGAATCGATTCCTTCGTTTTCTTCCGTATCAACTTTGATCCGGATCCGTTGAAAATCCTGGAACCGGTATAATTGATAGTAAACCGAAAAACGTTTTTTTCCTTCTGCCGCATACGGCAGGTTATCGATCCCGATCATGTCGTTTAACGCGTTAAATCCCTGTTCCGTTTTCAAATAGGTCAATACCCCGATTAAATCTTCTTTTTTGATTAACACTGAGAGTTCGTTTTTTTCAAAGGTTTTATCAAGGATTGAGTCTTTGAAATTCGTTTCCAGGGATTCCAATACCTTTTTTAAAATTGGAAAGTTATCGAGTTGGTCTAGCATGGACGTCAAAGATCTCCTTTGTCGGATGTTCGGTCTTAATTTTTTCCTGCAAGGTCATTAAACCGTGCAGAAGTGCTTGCGGTGTCGGAGGGCAACCGGCAATATACACATCTACCGGTAATATTTTATCCACTCCTTGCAGCACTGCGTAAGTCGGAAAAGGTCCTCCCGAAACCGCGCAGTTTCCCATAGCCACTACCCATTTCGGGTCCGGCTTTTGTTCCCACAAACGGCGAATTCCCGGGGCCATTTTATTGGTTACTGTTCCCGCCACAATAAATAAATCCGATTGTCGCGGCGAAGCTCTGAATAATTCCATACCAAAACGCGCAATATCATAACGGGCGCATGCCGTTGCTACCATCTCGATCGCGCAGCACGCCAACCCTGAACCGAAAGGCCATACCGAATTTTTTTGCGCCCAGGTGATAAACTTATCCAAATTTGTCATGATTACCGACGGTTGCTCGATTTTATCAGTTTTGTCAGTCAATGCTCCTCCTGAAATCCAGGGCTTCGGCTTTCCAGGCATACACATACCCGAATACCAGAATAACCAGGAATATCGTTACCTCGATAAATCCGAACCATTTCAATTGATCCTGGATAATTGCCCAGGGAAACAGGAAAAACGTTTCCACGTCGAAAATAATAAATACCAGCGTCAGCAGGTAAAATCGAATGGAATACGTCTCCCGTGCATCCGGCGTAATCGGGTCTACTCCGCATTCATACGGGAACCCTTTATCACCATGTATATTCCGCTTAAAGCGGATCAGTGCAATCGCCAGAAGCAATCCTATGGAAAAGATGAGCGCAAATACAAAAAACAGGAAAAAATAGAGATAATTATTCATTGGTTTTCAACCTGTACCTATAGTGTTTGCAATTGTTTCCACCGTTAAAAATAAACATAAAACCTCCGCCAGGCGGTGAAATTTCAGTGAAAATTCATTATAATCAAATTAAAAGAAAATTTCAAGATAAATTTTAACAATTTTTTTTCAAATCACAAATTATAGTTTATATCCCCAGAGCAGTGTCAAAATAGCGCAAACGCCAGTAATAATTAAAGCTATAACGAATACAGTACGAATCACCTGCGATTCCTCTCCAATCCGGTCGATCGATGCTGCTGCGTTTTGTAATTTTGCAGGAGAAATAACGCTTGCCAATCCACCTCCTATGCCGCTTGCTGCTGCCAGTATATACCCTGAAGCCCCGATTTTTATTGCTGTCGATAAGTGCAATTTGGTCAGCATTGCAATCGACGATGTTTCCGAACCACTGATAAAGCCTCCCAGTAGTCCAAGGTAAGGAACCACCAGCGGGTAGAGATTACCGAAAAAGCCCGCAGATGCATTCGCAATGATGGCTACCATATTTTGTGTTGTTTCGATCAATTGCCAATCCGAATTTTTACCCGAGTGATTGATGATAAAGGCAATAGCGAAGAATATTGCTGCCGAATAGGTCGGACGAGGTGCACGTTTCCACCACTTTTTTATTGAAGTTCTCAATTGCTCTTTCGAAGGTTTCAGGAAAGGGAGTGCCAGTACTGTACTTACCAGTATCCAGAAATAAGCTTGCCAGAACAGGCGGATTTTTTCCGGTTCACCCGGGATAATATTCAATGCCATATCCAGTTTAACGAAAGTCAGTTTAAAGAAAGGAAGGAAAGGAGCATTTACCAGCAGGGAGAATGCCACCAGGATTAACCACGGTGATATCGCAGACATCAGCGGCATTTTTTGTTCTGCTTGTAGGTCCGATTCAGTTAAACCACTCCGGTCGATGATTTTTTGTCCTCTGATTTTCAGGTAAACCAGCATAACCAGGATAACCCCAAGTCCTGCCGCTACACCCGTTAATGGAATCACGTTCAGTTCATTCATCCCAATAGCGATAAAGCCTGCTGTAATACCCGCCAGGAGGGTCGGGATCACCCCTTTCCACATCATTTTCCATTTTCCAACGATCCAGAGCATCCCAAATGCGATACAGGTACTAATAAATGGCATGTATTGCGCGAAAAAGTGGCCCACTTCGTTTACCGGTTGGTTAACGAATTTGGCGAATACCACAACCGGGATACCCAGTAATGCATAGGTACATAAGGCATCATATCCGATAGCAGGTAAAGCGATCGCTGCGAAAGAGGAGTAACCCAGGGCCAGCATAATCGGCGGTAAAATTGAGACAGGAACTGCGCCCAGAGCTGTTAAAAGTGTACCAAAGCCGATGTTGATGAGTAAAATCTGCACCACCTGGTTATTGCGCGATACTGTTTTAATAACCGAAACGATGCGGGCAATAGCTCCTGTTTCGATCATAACCGTCACCTGTAGAATTGAGGTCGCCACCACAAAAGCGATTGGAAGTGACGCCACCACACCTCCAAGACTTGCTTTC
>JAKAGC010000501.1 GCA_021817755.1 Acidobacteriota bacterium
ATGAGCAATTTTAAGTGCCTGGAAAGTCGCTGTAATATGTGCATTTACATGAATTCCCGAGGAAGGAAGAAATGCTTCCGATAAACCCGAAGGAATATCGATTGACGCAATTTTAAAAGGTGAATCCTTTAAAATACGAAGCACTCCATAAAAGAAACCTTTAGTAACTGGTTGATTTAGACCCGTACCAAACACGGAATCGATTAAAAAAGTATCATGTGAGCAAAAAGAAGATAAAAGTTTCGAGATAGTCTCTAAATGACTTTCATCAGGTACAATGGTACAAGGGAGGTTTAA
The DNA here is from genome assembly GCA_021817755.1 of Acidobacteriota bacterium. Taxonomy (GTDB): domain Bacteria; phylum Acidobacteriota; class Aminicenantia; order UBA2199; family UBA2199; genus JAKAGC01. The sequence continues at coordinate 298 of JAKAGC010000501.1, forward strand.
TTTTTCAAGAATATTATAGTTTATTTTCGGATCTGGATTTAATTTATCAGGTGCAGTTAGTAGTACAAAATGTACATTATATCCTTTCTGATAAAGAATTCTTCCAACAGCGAGACCATCGCCCCCATTATTGCCTTTACCAGCAATGACAATGGCATGTTTATATTGAGTGAGAGGAAACTGTTCTGCAAAAAAAGCTGCAGCGCCCCTGGATGCATTTTCCATTAATACAATGGAAGGGATACCGATATGCTTTATTGTATAAGCATCCAATTCCTGCATCCAGGGTGAATACAATATTTTCATTGCTTATTTTTTTGTTTGTTTATTTGATTCTTCAGTTTTAACTAACTTATCGAGTTGTGAAGCAAGCAGTCCTCCCAATCCGCGGCTATCATCTTTATATGCCACTTTTTTCTTTATTTCTTCAGATGATTTACCGGATTGAGTACGCTCCCTTACTTGTTCTTTAAGTTTTTCAAATTCGATTTCGCTTTTAATTTCATCTTCGGATAGATTATCAGATTCTGTTTTACGGTCGGTTTTCTTTAAAACCTTAACCTGCTTTTTTTCTACTTCATCAGGAGTTTTTCTTTTTTCAGTTTTTGGGGATATTTCTTTTTTCTTATACAAATCATCTTCTATGCCGACAGGATGCTGTGATGAAGCTACAGCATTTTTTGAATCATTTATTGCTCTAACAGGAGAATCAGATTCCTTCTTTTTTCCCTGGTCCAGCGTTTTCTTTTCTTCCAATTCACGCCGCATACGTTCTTTTTCCCACATTTCTTGTTCACGTTTTTTGCGCCGTTCTTCGCGTTTTCTGCGAATATCATCTTTTAATTTTCTTTCCTGTTCGATTTTCTTCCTACGGATTTCATCCTTTTTTTTTTTATTCTCATCAATTTGGATTTCTTTCCGTTTGGATTCTTCTTCTTGGATTTCAATAACGGCTTCTGAATCCAGGTAAAAAACACCAGGCATTTTCTCATCCGGAATAAATTCATCATTTCCCAGAATGATTTCTTCAATCAGTTTCATATCGATTGAATAGATTAAATCCAGAATATGATACAGACGATGTATATGTATCTCATAATTACGTTCTTTAATCCCAAATTCCAGAAAAATTTTATGAATTAATTTATTTAAGGAATCAACTTCCCGGAATTCATCGATTTTTTCCTCGATGGTCTTAAAAACCGTATTTTCGAGGAACATGGCTTTATTGACGAATACCGGAGAAGCAAACTTTTCATCTGTAACATGGAAGATTTTTTTCTCAGGATGATATTCGATTTTATCAGCGATTGTTCCTTTTTTTGTAGTTCTAATATTAAAATACAGTTTTCCCGAAGTCGCTTCCTTACCTGTTTCGCTTATGGGATCAAACGAGATAATAGTACTCTGAAGAGCCCTATAACGCTCAAATATCTCTTTAAGTCCAAGCATTATATGCCCATCTTTGTAATAATAAACAAGATACGATTTTTTTTGTTTATCATCAATCAATTCAACTTCGATAGAATCACCGAGATCATAAAAACCTGGTTTTAGTTTAACCGCACCGGCTGAGATTTCACGTTGAGTCAGGTAATACCGACTGCTAACATTTCCTTCAGGGTAAAGGCTGTCTTCAAATTTTTTTCTTCGCTGAATTATATTTTTTTTATTTGAAATAGAGTATTTTTCGGAAAGGGGATTATCATCGCTAATGAGAGAGTTTTTCTTAAGGTAATAGATAACTGAGATTAGATTCCATTTTCCCCAACCAATATTTTGGGTTTGCTGAAAATCGATTTTATAATCGATTTGCATTTTATAGTTTAGAGCAAAACAATAGGCATCAAATTCTTCACTATTGGGCGCTGTTTTTATAAAATTTTCCACTAAAAACTCAGTGGTTTCTGATTTTTTATTTTCTTTAAGAAATTCATTAATTCTATCGAAAAGACTTTTTTCAAGCGGTTTTAAATGCTCTTTTAAAAGTACTTTATTGCTGATAAGAGCAATTTCGGGGTCTTTATTCAACACACTGGCTAGTTTCCTGGTCAGAGAAGAGAAATCTCTTTTTTCAAGCGGATCCAATTGTCGCCTGGGATCAACATCATCTGCAAGGTATTCAACTTTTTCACATGGTTTTGTTTGTTTATGGGGGAGAAGCAATTCAATTTTTTGCCTTTCAAGATAAGCAGTATATAATTTGAAATCCGAGGTTCCCTCGTATTTCAATTGGATTTCATTGATTCCGAAACGAGTACGAACGCCGACGACTTTAAGAACAACACCATCTGAAATTTCGACAAACTTTTTACTTCCAACCGGGATTTTTCCCGGGTATTCTTTATAGATCAGGTCACCTATTTTATATTCACAGTTTGGGTTATAAATTTTTACTTTATGGCTCCGGCTGTCCCTGGTTTTGAAAAGTGCCACGCGATTTGCGATATCATGTAAATCAACGGGGTTGACTTTTCCTTTTAAAAGCTCTTTGATAAAGTCAAGCTCCTTTTCTTCGATGTTCAAATTTACATCCACGTTTATCTCCTTACTTCATTCACCTGATTTCCAAGCCTTGCACACCATGCGTGGAATGTTGCATGTATTTATGAGCCCTTAAAAAAATACAACATGTTATGCCAGGCTTGGAATCGCCAGTCTTTCTTTAGTAAATCCGGGGGTGCATAACACCCCCGGATTGACATTTTAACAAGAGAAGAAATTACTTCTTAAATTTCCGGACCAAGATATCTTTCAGGGTCGGAGTTCCGATTTCTTCCAGTTCGTAAGTCACGCGGACAGTAGGTTTATTGAATTTAACGATACGTCCGAGGTCGATGGGAGTAGCGATAATAACCAGGTCTGCATCAACCTTATCGATAGTGGCTTCGAGATCTTTCATCTGTTGTTCGCCATATCCCATAGCAGGAAGAAGAGTTCCGATTTCAGGATATTTTTCAAAAGTTTCAGCGATTGTTCCAACAGCAAATTCTCTGGGATCAACGAGTTCTTCAGCGCCATATCTATAAGCAGCCATCACTCCGGCGCCATATTCCATCTCACCATGAGTGAGTGTTGGGCCATCTTCGATTACCAGTACACGTTTCCCGCGAATTTTTTCATGTTCATCAACAAAAATTGGGGAAGCACCATCAACTACGATGGCTTTCTTATTAAATTCACCGATATTTTCCCTTACTTCAAGAATATTGGAGAGATCAGCAGTATCTATCTTATTGATGACGATCACATCTGCTCTTTTGAAGTTTACTTCGCCGGGGTAATATTCGAGTTCATGTCCCGGCCGGTGGGGATCTACTACAACGATTTCGAGATCAGATTTATAGAAGGGGAAATCATTGTTTCCGCCATCCCATAAAATGATGTCGGCTACTTTTTCTGCTTCTTCAAGAATAGCCCGGTAATCAACTCCGGCAAACACGGTAATACCTTTCTCAATATGAGGTTCATATTCTTCCATTTCTTCAATGGTGCATTTGTGTTTTTTTAAATCATCAACAGTATCAAATTTTTGAACCTTCTGGACAACCAGATCACCGTAAGGCATCGGATGACGAATTGCGGCTACTTTGTAACCCATTTCTTGTAAAATAGAAGCTACCTTCCGGGTTGTTTGACTCTTTCCGCAGCCAGTACGAATCGCACATACTGAGACCACGGGTTTATTGCTTTTAATCATGGTTTCATTGGGTCCCAACAAAATGAAATTAGCACCGACTTTCATTACATCGGCGGCTTTACTCATTACATATTGATAAGGAACATCGCTATAAGCGAAATACACATCTTGAACATCAAACCTTTTGATTAAATCCAACAATTCCGATTCGGGGTAGATATCGATCCCGTTGGGG
>JAKAGC010000502.1 GCA_021817755.1 Acidobacteriota bacterium
TTATGAGTATATGGATATGGTCATTTCCATATTTGATGGCATTATCGAGAAGGTTTACGGCAACGATGCGGAGTAAATCTATATCTGCGGTAAGGATGACGGGTGTTTGAGGAGCATTGATGATGAACCGTGAGCCTCTTTCCTCTGCCCTGGCAGAAACAGTATCACGGGCAAATTCGAGTATTTGGGTGTTGAAATTAACATTGGGCTGTGGATTAAAAGCCATTTGACCGGTTTCAAGACGGGAAAGATCGAGATAATTATTAACCATATTTATAAGGTAACCGGATATGCGCATCATTTTGTCGATGGTAGTTTTAGCAAGTGGGTCTACGGGTCCTATATAACCTTTAGTATAAGTTGTTCCGACAGTCATCATTGAAGCGAGTGGACTTTTCATTTCATGAGAGACAAATCCTAACATGGAAAGATAATCTTGTTTTGCTTCTTCGAGTTTTCTTATTCGCCAAATTTTCTCGATATTCTGCGAAATGATATCTGAAACAGCTAATAATATCTGGGCATGGATAGAGGAAAATGCATTGGGTTGTTTACTGGAAAAAAATAGAAAACCGACGGGGCGTTTATCGACGGAGAGAGGGAGAGTAAGATTGGATTGGATTCCTTCATTTACAAGTAAGCTTGATGAATGAGATAGAGGGTGATCATGAAGATAACGGGGGAGATCATTTATGATTCGAGCAGAATTTTTCTGAAGTAATGGGAGCAAAGATGAATTGGCGAGACCGGAAGAGTATTGATTCCCAAGCTTAACATCATCGGGGTTGTAAAGAGTTCGGAAATAATGTGCAGTGACGCGTTGATTATCGTTATCGATGAAAGACAATCCGATTCGGTCATGGGGAAGAATGGGAGTAGTAGCTGTCCATATAATATCCATGATTTCTTCGAGTGTCTGGCTTATACCTGTATTATTACGGATGAATTGAAGCACGGAAGTGATTTGAGGTGTGAATTGGGGGATATTTTTTTCAAGTGAAATAAATTCTATGGGATTGACAGTTTGTGTAATTTTATTCATTTGTTTATTAATCTCTCCTTGACTTAGTTTCCGAGACCCCAGGGATACTGGTTTCTTTCAATGCAGAATTGGTCGCTAATCTGTGTACTGAGTGAAACATTGAATTCCATTACTGTATCACTGGAGTTGACATAGGGTTCTATGACGTGGATATGATATGTTCCGCGAGTAAGATTTTCGATCCGGAGCTCAAGATCGAATAGGCAGAGGCATGAACATAGGGAAGCAGCTTCTTTTTCGATTATGGTAATGGTATTAGATGTAATATCGATTGTGGCGGAAATTTCTTGAGGGCAGCAATTAAAAGCGGCATTGACGTGCTTTAGTGTAAGAATTCGAGAACCATCATATTGGTATTGGAGACAATCTATATTACTACTTTGTAGAGATTGGGAAGTAGGCGTGAGGGATAGATTACTCTTACACTGAGAATTACTAACAAAAAAACCGGTAGGGGTTTCATTAGTAATGGAATTAGTTTTGCAACTTCCTATACACACGACAAGCAACATACAAAATACAGTGATTATGATGTTTTTTGTTTTCATGATTTTTTTATTTATATTATCATAAAATTGTTACTAACGGCAAGTATTATAAATATTTTTTATTTGAATCCATTCTATTTCTGCTTAAAAGAGTTTAATGGATTGAGATATATTATGAAACAAATGCATAAGACTGGATTTAAGACTGCCTGAGGTAGAAATATGTAGAAATTTATTATGTTGATTTCTTTTTAAATAGGAGGGAGAGATTGAAGATGGTTTGTGAATGATAAAGTCAAATCTGCATAGCTTTTTAAATTATTATTTTAGTATTGGTAACGAATAAAAAGAAATATTAATATTGGTTTAATTCAAAATATTATAAAAATTTTATATTGATATTATTTAAAAATGGTATTTATTTCTGCAAATATTGAATTAGAGCTTAAAGAATAACCAAAAAAATATTCAAAATATTTGATTCTTTTTTCCTAAAATCGTATAATAAGGATTTAAAAAAGGAATAAAAGGCGAAACGAATGGAGAAAGATCAAATTATTGACAAGATAGAGCAAGTAATCGCCGCAAGCGGAAAGCTTAACAGCGATCAATTTACATCTATCCTGGAAGGGATCGTTAAGAAAAGTGGGAAAGAAGGAGAGATGGCAATAGTTAAATTTATTACGGAAATGAATCTTGCAGCAGATATTCGCATTAATATAATGCAGACAGCGGGACAGATTCAAAATCCCATTTTCCTTGTTCCATTAAAAAAAGTATTGGATACTGAACCGAATATCCATATAAAAAAAGCCGCAGCGCTTGCAATTGGAAAATTTAATAACCAAAAAGCGCTAAATATTTTAATGAATGGCCTTGCAACGATTGCGAATCCATTTTTAAAAACAACTATTACAGAACAAATTGATAATATAAAAAAGAATAATCCGATTTTGGCCCTTCTTCCTCGGTTCTTAAAAGGGGATAAGGATAAAAAGGGATTTATGGTGGTAATGGATTTACTAAAAAAGAACGTTACTACAGCCGACGCTCCGGTTTTTTCGGGCTACCTGGCCTCCGAAGACGCATCGATTCAACGTGGAGCATTTGAAATTTTATGTACTGTAGGTGACCGTACGATTCAAAATGGAATATTTGAATTCTTTTTTTCGAAAGCAGAAGAATTCGACCCGACTGAAATATCCGATATTGAAAATATACAATCACTATGTGTGAATATTAAAGAATACTTTTTGCGGTTCCCATCGATGATTTTTCCACAATTGGGGAAGTTGAAAGTACTGTATCCAAAGATAAAGAACTTGAAAACAAAACGGGTTTTGATTTCAATAATTTGCCATTGCCGAGCTCCTGAAGCGGTAGCATTTATAAAGGATATTTATGAAGAAAGTGATTCAGATCTACGGGATTATATCGTTGAAGAGGCTTCCGGAAATGAACAGGCGATTGATTTTCTTTTTGAAAAATACAAATCGGGACTGGTATTAAAAGAACGGGTAGTTAAAGCTCTTTTAAAGAATAGTAAAGGATTTCAGTATTTCGCAGAGCACTTTGAAAGTTTTGATCCACAAAGCCAGGAAATTATAGTCAAGAGTTTACCGGATACACTTCAACCTCAAATAGTGGAATTCATAAAAGCTATTTTTAAATCTGATTTACCGCATCTAAAACGGTTTCTTTTAAGTAATATCCGTATTAATTATCATTTTTCATTCAAGGAAGTTCTTTTTGATCCGGAGCGGCAGCAAGAATTTTTTGCCTTGGATGAGGATTATCTTTCGACAATTTCACAGCTTTTTCCAATTCGAACAGCTCAGGAATTATTATCTAAAGTAACTGTTGAAACATTGGACGGTCAAAGATTTAAAGATTATGTTTACCGGATTACGGACATTATTGACCATGAAATCGCGTTGAATATAAGGGATTCGAATCTGCTTTCGCTTTTGACAACTAAAATTGTAGGGTTTAGTAAATCTGAATTAAATAAGTCGTTTTTATCGATCCTTGAAAAGATAAAGACCTTTGATCATTCGACATACAGATATTTATATGATGCATTGAGTTATTATGTAGATCAGAGAGGAGATCGAATGATCGAAGATGAAATACACTCGATCAAACGAATCAAAGATAATTTTAAGACGATCGTAGAAGATCTGAGAAAAATTGAAGAGCTGGAAAAAGAGTTAAAGCGTGCTTTTTCCAAAGCATTACCGGATTTTAACCAGATGCGAAAAACATTGGATTTCTACCATCTGGGAGTACCGTTTAAATTAAAATGGCTTACCCGGTTTATAACAGAACAGTTTAAAAAGACAGACGAGAAATATATCGCGAGTTGGAGAGAGTTTTTTAAAGATTTTCCGATTATTACACAGCTTATTCGAGAAGGTTCGTCCGATGGAAGCACTCAAACTATAGATGCGGTTCATGATCGCTTACGAATTGTATTGAAATTACAAGAGAAGTCGCTAATCGCGTTACTGAAAGAACAAGTGCAAGAAGTACTTCCTTTCTTTAAGGTACTTATTAATGAGCAACAATTGGAAACTACAGATATATTAATTTGCGATACAGGTAATTTAAAAGAGTTAATGACAGCAAGGG
>JAKAGC010000503.1 GCA_021817755.1 Acidobacteriota bacterium
AAAAGATGAATTCATCATGAAAAAATTTGTTTTCGATGTCTATGCCCACGAAGAATTGCAAATGGATACCTATTGCGCCTTTGAAATTTCCGAAGTCGGTATTGAAGGCCCTCTATTCGATTCAGGAATTAACAGTATCTTTTCTGATTCATTCAGGGTGTCCAAACAACCCAAAATCGAATCCAAGTACCTCAAACTCTTTAAATCCGGGGAGAATTACGAAGGAATGGGATTAATAGATGGCGTTTTTCCTGTAGAACATAAAGATAAATTCACCGATATTTATAAACGGAAAGTACTTTATTACCTTAAACAAGTTGTTTCCTGAGGTATTCTGCCTTTCCATTATTTTTTAATATTCCGAGAGGCAACAAAATATTACAATTTTCTTTTCATTAAATAGATGGTACTACTACAATTCGAGGGGAAACGATTTCAAATTCGCGAATTACATCATTCAAAATTTGACTACGTACCACGATATATAATGTCTTTCCCGCTTTTAAAATTTTTCTTAATCCTTTTGAAAAACCCAATCCATTCATTTCTAGCGGCCCAATCTCATCTATAAAAACCGGCTCCTCTTCAATTTCAATTTGAAATCCCACCTCAATATTCTCGCAAATCCTATCGATGATTTCTTCACCAAATTTGAAACCTTTTCCTGAAAAACTATAAGGTCCCCTTCGGCACACTTCATCCCATCCCTGGGGGATAAACTCAGTTTTATAAGCTAAAGGCACATTTTCCCCCGTATTCAAATTCACAAGATCATATCCTGTAAAACTAATATTCTTTCCCTCCCCCACAAAACGTTTTTTCGAAATAAAACCACTTCCTCTCTTTAATTCATTATATAATGAAAGAATGAAAGTGGTTTTACCAGAATCTATATTTCCGGTAACGATTGTTATTTTCTCATTTACCAAAGGTTACCGGTCCCTTTTACAGAATAATAAAGAAATACTTGATCGTTATTGCAGCAATCAGAACAATAGATGCGTGCAAAGGACGGATTCCCTTTGAAAGTCCTGAGTTAAAATAACGAGTTCTCGTATACATTGTAATTAATACAACATCGATGAGAGTGCCCAATAGCAAAAACTGAACGATATGAGCACTACCTTGCCTAATGAATTCCGTTGAAATCGATAATATTCCAAGTATTATGGAGTACAGAATGAAAGTCATACGCCAAGCCGCACTCGAAGAGACAATATATGCAAAACCAACATGCCTTTCTTTTTCAGTATCACGTACAAATATATAATATGTACCTATAACTGCTACAGATTCAATCAATATACAGATAGCAGGATTAATCGTATAAATAGCAGGTAATCCAGGTAAAAACAAGTCCAGTAATTTTATACCCGAAGCTACAACCGCAGTACCTGAAATCCCCCAAAGTGTCCCCGAAGTCTTCAATGCTCGATTCATGAAATAAAACCCGATGGGAAACATAATAAATCCCGCCATACCCGGAATCATGGGAATACTGTGAATGATAAATCCAAGAACAGCTTCGACTATTCCCCAGCATGCCCCAAAATAAATCGCGGTTGTAATTACTTTTTTAGAATCATTTATTCTTGTCATGTCCTTCATCGAACCTCCTGGTTTAAAGTTCAAACATTGAATTGTATACCTTATTTATTATACAACTCTTTTTTGAATCTATTTTTATACTAATTTACTTTTTTCTTTTCAGTCTCTGTTATAAACGGAATGATATTCAACTTTATTTCCACATCCAAACCTTCAATGCGTCTGCTCACATTAAAAGATTTCAATGGAGTAAGACCAGCCGCACCTGATCTGGCTAAAACCTGGACTGTCGCATTTTGCCAATCTTTTGAATACTTATTAAAAGCCTCTTTCGATGTTGCTTCATAACCGAATTTAGATCGCAAAACGATGGGTTCGCTCTCCATTCCCGGTTTTAACGGTGTTTTTATTGCCATAGCAAATCCTTCGCCGATAGCTTTTGGACTATCTACCAATCTGAATACTCCAAGGAAAAATACATAATGCAATGTAACCTTTCCAACATTTCTAACTCGGAATGAAATCTGGGGAACCATTACAATTCCTTTAAAATCAGGAGTATCGATTTTCTCATTCTGAACCCACATTGATTTTACATCAAATATCTCAATTGATTCCTTCAACTCTTTCGGTTTGATAGTTTTATCCAATACGCCCGTTTTATAAATATATGCCAATAACAAAAATACCACAATTAGAAAAATCTTTAACCAGAACTTTGATTGATATCTTCGTGGTTTCAAATACTCCTCAAGTATTTGTTCTCCTTCTTCTACATTATTTCCCACACTATTTTGTTTCTCTTTTTCTTCACTCATGTTTCGATAATTTCACTCCTATTATTGAAATTCAATTATACCACCGAATAAAATCTTTCTCAAGCTATGATTTTTCAACGTTTTTAAAATATTTGAAAACCTATATAAATTGAATACGTATAAAGTAAAAAAGTAAATTTGACTTTTTGACAGTATTATTATAAGCTTTATTAAGAAACCACTCATTGCCGGAGGAACTGATGACAAAATGGGTATTATTACCGACACTGGCTCTATTACTTTTTATGCCAATGTGGTGCTCCGAACCTGAAAACGGGATCGAATTAACCATTGAAAAAGCAATCGAAATGGCTCTCAAAAATGATAAAAATTACCTTGTGAGCCAATTGGAAGTAAAAAGAAACAAATTCAAAGTCCATCAAAACATGGGATTCCTTCCTACCGTAACCTTGGATGGAACCAAAAATCTTGATGAAAAATTGATGGAAATCGAAATCCCTCCTTTTTATCCCGGAGGAGAAACAACGAAAACGACTCTTGATTTCACACGAAATTATGAGTTTTCATTCCAGATTGTACAACCCGTTTATACCGGAGGAAAAATCTGGAACGCATTCAAAAATGCACAATTGGATCTCGCAATAGCCAAAGAAAAACAACAAAACGCTTCAAAAGATTCCATTTTGAATGTGAAAAAAATCTTCTTCAACATCCTGGTCATGCAGGAATTATTGAAAGCTCACCTGGAAGCACGAGATGTCGCTCAAACTAACTTGAATAATATTCTTGAAAAGTACGAGCTCGGTATGGCTTCCATGTATGACCGTATGCAGGCAGAATTGGCCGTATCGGCAACTAAACCGGATATTTCTCGTATTCAAAAAAACATCGAAATCGCCATGTTGAACCTCAAATATATGACAGGAATCCCTGAAACCACTCCCATTATAATTTCAGGTGAATTAACATATACTCCCTTTTCACCCAATGATAATGAATTCCAACAAAAATCCCTCATTAATGCATCTGAAATCGTACAAATGAAAATGGAATTAAAGAAATCAAATAATCTGTTAAAGATGGCTTATGGACAATTTATGCCCAATATCAACCTCGTTGCTTCATACTCATACAGGGCAGATAAATTTTCATTAAAAAATCTAAGTAAGAACTGGGAAAATTATTATACTATCAATCTTGCCCTCAGCTTCCCAATTTTCACCGGATTAAAAACCTCAGGTGAAGTCGGAGAAGCCAAAGTCCTAAAAAAAATGATGGGACTTAATTATCAAATGCTGAACGAAACCGTTAAACTCCAGGTTAAAGACCTATGTATGACCATCCGGGAAGAATACGAAAACATCCAAACCGGACTTAAAAACATTGAAACTGCAACAGAAGGCGCCCGTATTGCCAGGCTTACCTACGATGAAGGATTAATCTCTATCCTTGATTTGAATTCTTCCAATAACCAGGTCACACTGGCAAGAATTCAATACCTTCAAGCTTTATATAATTATAAAATTGCAATCGCAGAATTGGAAAAAATTTCAGGCGAATCAATCCATAAATAGGAGTATGATTATGAACAGAACTAAAACCTTTTCGATATCGATATTTACTTTCGCATTCATAGCATCTATTTTGCTTCTTGTGGGATGTTCAAAAGAACAAAAAGCAAAACGAGTCTACCAAAAAAATCCCGTAGCCGTTAAAGTCGAACGCGTAAAACGCGGCTCGATCGTTTATTCACTCGAATATAAGGGAACCGTTTATCCCTGGGCACAAGCAAATATTACCCCAGAAACCTCCGGTCGTG
>JAKAGC010000504.1 GCA_021817755.1 Acidobacteriota bacterium
AAAAAATAAAATCAGGAAGAAAAAAATTGAGTTTGTTAAAGCCAATAGACTAACTAGTGATTATATTAATTCTCTTCCCATTATTAGGTTTGATGGGAAAGTTGTGATGGTAACAGAAGAGGAGCAATGTGTTGAAATATTAATTGCGCTAGCCAAGGAGAGTTGTCTAGGGTTCGATACAGAGAGTAAACCATCATTTACCAGGGGAACGACATATCCTGTTTCTCTTGTTCAATTGGCTACACATGATGTCGCATATCTTATTCAATTGAAAAAAACAGGGTTTCCCGGCGCACTAGTTCGGTTGTTAGAGAATGAATCTGTCCAAAAAATCGGGGTAGGTGTTAAGAATGATATATGTAAATTGCAAGAATTTAGAGAGTTTACACCTGGAGGTTTTATCGATTTGAGTAAATTGGCAGCAGAAAAAGGAATTATTCAAGTTGGTTTAAGGGGACTTGCTGCTCGTTATATGGGGGGACGTTTGACGAAAGCAGCACAGAAAACAAACTGGGCTCAACCGATTTTGACACCGAGACAACAGATTTATGCCGCTTCGGATGCTTGGGCATGTTTAAGAATTTATCCTTGGTTACTTGCAGATAATACAGATTATAGGCAATTTAATGAAGATGAAAATGGAACCCAGGGAAATATGAATAATGAAACTTCTCATCCAGGGAAAAAAAACGAGAGTTGATCTGGTATATTAAAAAAACACAAAAAATCTGTTATAATAAATATTCCATCCAAAATAATGGAATCGGAGTAACGAAATGAAATTCTCAAATCCGGAAGCGTTTATTTTATTTGGAATATTAGCTGTTTTTGTTATAATTGCCATTATTAATTATAAAAAAAAGAAAAATCTCCTTGCCAATTTTTTTTCATCCAAAGCGTTCAAGCGTTTAGGAGTTAGAAGTGGCGGAGAAATCGATTTTTTTAAATCAATCTTAATTACAGTAGCTTTGGCATTTATAATATTAGCTTTAGCAGGCCCCCAGTGGGGAGAGAGATATGAAAATATTGATATTAAAGGGATTGAGATAGTATTTCTTCTAGATACATCTAATTCTATGAATGCAGAAGATTTAAAACCAAATCGATTAGAAGTAGCACGACAATTGATTATTAATGTAGTGGATAACCTGGATACCGATTATCTTGGTTTGGTTAATTTTGCAGGAGCTGCTTACACTCAATGTCCAATGACAGTTGATTATGATGCGTTTAAATTAATGGTCGAAGCATCGACAATAAGTCCTTCGGAAGAGCAAGGGACCGACTTTAACGATGCCTTTCAATTAGCTGAACGAACATTTCGAACTACCAAATCAGACCGTCGATTAATGATCCTGATTACTGATGGAGAAGATCAGGAAAAAAAATGGACAGATTCTATAAAATCAATCAAGGATTTAGGCGTTGTAATTTTTACTGTTGGTATTGGTGCTGCAAATGGAGCTCCTATTCCTGTTAAAGACAAGGATGGAAATTTAACCGGATGGAAAAAAGATAAGAAAGGAGAAATAGTAAAATCTCGGTTGGATGAAGATACGCTGATTCGTATCGCTACCATGACCAATGGGCAGTATTTTAGGCTAACCGATGCGGCTGCTGTTGATACTTTTATTCAAAATCTAAAATCCTACGATAGAAAAGTATTAAGAAATACATTAAAATCAAGTAAAATTAAACGTTTCCAATATCCGTTGATAATTGGTATGCTTTTATTATTAATCGAATTTATTTTAAGTGAAAAAAAAATCGCATGGAGAGAAAAACAATGAAAAGAAATATGGTGAATAGGAAGCTTATTATCCTTTTTTGTATTCCTTTCCTATTATTCTGGCATTGGTTCGATCCTGCTGCCAGAAAAAACGCGAAAGGAATCAAGGCATATCAAGAAAAAAAATTTGATGAAGCCATGAAAGATTTTATGTCAGCCAAAAGCAATAAACCTGATTTGGCTGCACTAAAAAACAATACTGCTTCGACATTATATGAACAAAAGAAATATCAGGAAGCACTTGAGGAATTTTCTAAAATCAATCCTGAAAAAGCAGGAATTCCAAAATCTGAGTTTTATTATAATCTTGGGAATTCTTTTTTTCGTTTAAATCAATTTGATAAAGCTCTTGAAAATTATAAGAAAAGTCTGATTGAGAACCCCGAAGACTTTGATGCGAAAAAAAATTTTGAACTCACTTTAAAGAAAATGGAAGAGCAAAAGAAGCAAGACGACAAGAAGAAGGATGATAAAAAACAGGACGATAAAAAGAATGACGATAAGAAACAAGATGATAAAAAACAAAATGACAAAAATAAAGATGATAAAAATCAACAACAACAGCCACAACAGCCACAACAGCAGCAACAAAATAAAGACCAGAAATATAAAGATCTTATGAATTATTTGAATAAAAATGAGAAAGATCAGTTGAAGAATAAGAAACGTATGATTGGAATAGTTAAAAAGGAAAAAGATTGGTAAGATTGATTAAACATGAAGAAACAAATAATTATTAATGTCTTAGTTTTTTGGGGGTTAATAACACTGTGTACCGGTAATCTGGTTTTTTCTCAAGATATAGAAGTAAAAGCCAGTATAAATGCAGACAAAATTGGACTTGATGATATGCTTATTTATACGGTTACCATCAAAGGAATTAATAATCCAACTCAACCCGATTTATCTCATATGCAGGATTTTCGTGTTGCACAAACTTCTCGTAGTACTGAGTTTCGATTTACAAATGGGGTTTCTTCCTATTACACAAATTTTATATTTTATCTGCAACCATTGAAAACAGGAGTTTTTACTTTACCTCCGGTTTCTTACCCTCACAATGGGAAAGAATTTAAAACGCAGCCTTTCAAGGTTGAAGTAGTCAAAGATAGTGTTTCACCTCCTTCTTCACAACAGCAGAGAGGTTTAAATCCTTTCGATTTTGATGATGAATTTTTTTCCTCTCAATTTGGAAGGCAAGCACGTCAACCAGAACCACTTGATATAAAAATTCTACCCAAACTATCTCGCCAAAAAGTCTTTAAAGGAGAACTCGTTATTTTTAGAATTCTTCTTTATACAAGAAATAGAGTTCGTGGAGTGAATATGATTTCAAATAATACACTCCCCGGTTTTTGGCAGGAATGGTTTCCAATGGGTCAAAATATTGAAGGGAAAAATGAAAGTCTGGATGGAAAAAGTTACCAGGTATTCGAAATTAGAAAAGCAGCATTATTTCCATCTCAATCAGGAAAAATTACGATTCCTTCATTGAAATTTGAAATTACGTATATTCCCGAATCGTTCTTCGGTAACCCACAGGTTATATCCAGGAGTACTTCAGAAATAACGCTTAATGTAGCTGAACTTCCTTCTCAATCTGCAGGATTACCTGTTGGCCGTTTTACTATGAATGTTTCCACGGATAAAAAAGAAATAGATGTTAATGATATTCTTACCTTGAAGATAAAATTAAGTGGAATTGGAAATGTTAAAACACTCGCTTTACCTGAAATAAAATCCAATGAAGATTTTAAAACATATCCATCAAAGGTTTCCAGCGAGTTCACATTTCAGGAAGATGGAATTTCAGGTGTTTCTCAGTCAGAGATACCTATTAATTTTTATAAAACAGGAAGTATTGTCATTCCGTCGCTTTCGTTTTCATACTATGATCCTGAACTCGCACGCGCAGTAACGCTTCAAAGTCAGCCAATTCAGATTAAAGTCACAGGAGTAAAGGAAAAACAGGAAAGTATTTCGACTCTCCCAACCATGGAAATAATCAAAAAAGGTGAAGATATTGATTTTATTAAAAAAGGAGGAATTCATAATCAGGATAAAACGTTTTATTCTGGGAGTCTTTTTATATTATTTTTGATTATTCCATTTCTATTCAATATTGGAATCATAATAAAACTTTTTCTGTTTGATCGATTTATTACCGGTAGTAAAGCTTATAAACAACGCAAATTATTAAATAGTGTCATCTTACGCCTGAAGAATACAAAAAAGTATGAGGAGATTTCTCCTATTCTTGAATTTTATTTGAAAGAAAAAACAGGGATGGGGTTATCTGAAATTAATAATCAACGTATCGATCAATTGTTAGATCGATGTGGTGTTGGAA
>JAKAGC010000505.1 GCA_021817755.1 Acidobacteriota bacterium
CATGGCCTTTATATGATTCTGCATTTTTTCTTTATCATGCTCAATACGAACTTTTTCTGCAATTTCGTGCCCTTTTTCGATTTCCTTTACTATTTCAATTTCTTTTAGCTCTTTTAGCTTTTCCAATTTTTCCAGGTCTTTTAATTCAACCAAATCTTTTTCATCAAGGTCTTTAAGATCTTTAAGATCTTTTAAATCTTTTGATACCCAAATTCCATGAGAACCAGCCCCATCACCTTTTTCTTTTACAACCCAGGTGGGGTGTTTTCCATCGCCATCTTTGGTAATGAAAATAAATTTACCATCTTTTCCATCCAATTTGATTTCTTTCTCAGCTACTTTATCCAATTCAATTTTCTTAAGAATTTTGCCATCTTTATCATAAACGAATAGAATGCGATCCTTTAATTCAATTTTATTCCCATCACATTCCACAATGGCGCCTTTGGAATCTTTATCAGCACTTCCTTTAATGACAATTACTTTATGCTGATCGCATTTTTTATCTTTTTCTGTATCGCCAGTCTTATCTTTATCATCGCATCCTGCTTTAACACAAGTCACTTTTCCATCTTCACCTGCTGTAGCGATAACTACGACTTTCTTTTTTTCATCATCTGAACTAGTAACAGTTGCGGTTGCTGTAGTTGATTCTGTTTTATCGGCTGATACTGTCGATGCAGTAGCAGAAGATGAAGTTGTAGACACAGTAGTAGTCGAAGCAGTCTGAACCGGTTTCGCAGTTCCAATTAAAGCAACAACTATTACAATAATAAAAAGTAAACTCATTTTGGTTCTCATTTTTACCTCCATAGGATATATTTGCTTTTTTAAAATACTTATTACACGCTCTTTTAATTCGGATTGCCCTGCCATTCCCAATGCAGCAGCAGGGAAGTAATGTCCTCCTTCCATTGCCTTTTTCATTAATAGAAGATGGGAAGCATATGTAGAAGGCTTAATCCCGGTTTGAAGTACCATTTCATCGCAGGCTTTTTCCTGTTCACGTTTCAACTTACGGTATACTATCCAGCATAAAGGATTAAACCAATAGAGAGCACAAGATATACGCCCCAATATACGGATAAGGAAATCTTTACGTTTAACATGAGAAAGCTCATGAAATAAGACAGATGAGCATTGTTCAAGAGGCCAGTTTTCCGATTCATCCGGGATAATCACAACCGGTCGAATAACCCCACAAGTCATAGGAATACAAACTCGACTGTTTTTTATCAATCTTATTCTTCGTTTAATAGGTGCTTTACTTAGAAAATACCGGATCAATTGCTGCCATGGATAACCATTTATTAATTTTCCATGCCGTGTTAGATTTGATATTCCCAAAAGTCCAACAACTGTACGGAAAATGACAAAAAAGAACCCCAATAACCAAAGAATTGGTACACCATATAATTCAATAAACTTCGATTGAAAGTTCGGGATTGAATAAGTTTGAGTAGAATTGGATATTGGATTGGTTGAAGTGGTCTTCAAAGTCTTATGTTCTTCAACAGGAATGATCTCATTCGGATAACTTTGAATAATATCGACGGGTATCTTTGATATATTGAATGACTGGCTTTGCACAACCGGAATAGGTTTTTCCCATAATTTAGGAAAAACACCCGACTCCCATCCGGGGAAATACATCATCAATATTGGTAGTACTAGTATACTCATCATTGAAAATGCGAGAACCTGGTGCCTCAAAGCAGCAGATTTTTTCCGCAACGCCAAAGATAATATCAAAGAAAAACCCAATATAATGGAGCTTTTTAATATAAATAAAATAAAAAAACGAAGGGTATTCGATTCGAGCCACAGATCCATTTTTATCTCCCTTCCTGCCGAGCACGCTCTATTAACTGGGTCAGACGAATATAATCATCATCGGACAGAGTTTCTTCGGTAATATCTAGCAGCGCAGCTACCACTTTCTCGGTGGAATTATCGAAAAACGTCCTCATCACATGTTTCAATGCCTTGTTCATGGCTTCTTCAGGAGGAGTGGTGGGAAGAAAAATATATCTGGGTCCCTCCTGACGATGCATTATATGTCCTTTCTCCTCAAGCACCTTTAAGAGTGCCCGAACAGCAGAATAACTAGGAGGCTCTGGTAAATGTTCATGAACCTGTGCAGCAGTGGCTTCTTTGAATTTATAAATAATGTCCATTATCTCACGTTCCCTTCGACTCAAATTACTTTGTTCATTCATTCTGTGAAATCCTCCACTACGTAATCATTCAATTCATGATGCTAATATTTTAGCATGCTAAAATATTAGCATATTTTTTTTATTTGTCAACAGGTTGTGCTAAATTTTTAGCATTATTTTTTAATATTTTTTATTTCTTTGCATACAATAAGTAATCATCTTCATCATGGGATACCCTTCAGGTGTAAGAAGTAATATGGAAAGAGAATCAAAAAATAGTAACTGGGAAGAAAAATTCATCAAAAGCCATCTCTCGATACGGGATAAAAAAAACATCGTCCTTGACTTTTTATTCTTTTTTCATTATAGTAAAGTCTACAAACAAAAGGAGTGAATGCTAATGAAATTCGAACATCAAAAAACAAACGAAATTCTAAGGTGGTTTGAGGAGATAAGTAAAATTCCACGGTGTTCCAAGAATGAGAAAGCAGCGTGTGAATGGTTAGTTAAGTGGGCAAGAGAAAATAACTTTGAAGCAACGACCGATAAGGTCAATAACGTATTAATTCAAGTTCCGGGAACAAAAGGATATGAAAATTCACCGAAGGTTATCCTTCAAGGTCACGTGGATATGGTATGCGAAAAAACCCCAGATTCTCCACATGATTTTTGCAAAGACCCAATCAAATTTGTATATGATGGAGATTGGTTAAAAGCAGACCGGACAACGTTAGGAGCCGATAATGGAATAGCCATCGCTATGGCAATGACACTTGCTTTGGATAAAGAAACTCCACACCCGCCACTGGAATTACTCTTTACAGTTGATGAAGAAACAGGATTAACAGGCGCTAATGCATTGGAACCCGGTTTTACTACTGGCAAAATTCTGATCAACATCGATTCAGAAGATGAAGGTACTTTCACAGTAGGTTGTGCAGGCGGAGTTCATACCAATATGACAATGCCCTTCGAACCGGAAGCTGTCCCCAAGAGTTACCAGCAAGTAAAAGTTTCGTTGGGCGGAATGAAAGGTGGTCATTCGGGCATCGATATTAACAAAGAGAAAGGAAATGCGATAAAATCGCTTGTTTATACTCTTTATGTTATTAAAAAAGAAATGGATGTCAGAATTGCTGCAATTTCCGGCGGAACTGCTCATAATGCTATACCAAGGGATGCAGAATCAATCATATTTATACCGGATTCAGGCAAAGATAAAATAAAAGCCATCGGCGCTGAAGTGGAAAAAACACTGAAGATGGAATACAAAAATACAGATCCGGATTTATTTATAAAAATAGTAGAAAGCACGGATGCTTTTACAACTGCTCTGAATTCTGATGCAACAGCAAATGCTTTGGATTTTCTGTTGGTACTCCCCCATGGCGTTGCCTCAATGTCAACGGATATCGCCGGATTAGTGGAATCCTCCAATAACCTGGCCCGTGTAAGAGTAGAAGATGGGAAATTAAAAGTATTATCGAGTCAAAGAAGCTCATTATTGTCAAAGCTCACATCGCTTTCAGTAAGACTCGAAGCAGCAGCAAGACTGGCAGGGGGAACTGCTGAAACAGGTAGTGGTTACCCACCATGGCAACCGAATATGGATTCTCCGTTATTAAAGAAGAGCCTTGAAATTTACGAACATATGTTCAATAAAAAACCGATAGTGGAAGTAATTCATGCAGGGCTGGAATGCGGAATTATCGGAGATCGTAACCCTGGTATGGATATGATTTCAATTGGACCTACCCTCCGTTTCCCACACTCCCCAGATGAAAAACTCTACCTCCCCTCTATTGGACAGGTATGGGATTTCCTGGCAGAGCTCTTAAAACAGATTCATTAATTATATAAAATAAGATATTG
Organism: Acidobacteriota bacterium; assembly: GCA_021817755.1. GTDB lineage: Bacteria > Acidobacteriota > Aminicenantia > UBA2199 > UBA2199 > JAKAGC01. The sequence continues at coordinate 4,032 of JAKAGC010000505.1, forward strand.
TAAGTATTATCCAATTAAAAACAGGGCTAATACTTAAATGGAAATAAGGGGCGATTTAAATCGCCCCTTTTTTTTTACATTTTATTTCAAAGGAAAA
>JAKAGC010000009.1 GCA_021817755.1 Acidobacteriota bacterium
ATATCCCCCAGATCACCTTCGATTAAATCTTTATCTAATTTTTCTATTCGTTGATCCTGTTTCTCTTTTGCCAAAGCCTCATGTTTCTCGAATTTCTTTTTCCTTTCAAATTGACCTTGCAAAGTATCATCTACAATAATCGGAAGTTTAAAATCCCTAAACTCTTTGCGATCGTCTCTTTTGAAGGATTCCTGATCTTTTCGAAAAGGAGGAGTTTGAGAAGGCGGGTAAGTTTTCTTATGATGGGAATCATCTTGTTGGCGAGGTCTTTGTCTCTGATCTCCTGGTACAAAATCCCGGGATCTTTCTCGAGGTTCGAATGGTCTTCTCTCACGCTGTTCTCCGGGTCTGAATTCCCGTTGTCTATCTCTTGGTTCAAAATTCCTTGGTCTTTCACGATTTTCCGTTGGGGGACCGACTCGCGGTTTCTCACGTTGCTCACCGGGTTTAAAATCTCTCGGCCTATCTCTCTGTTCACCCTGTCTCGGCCTTTCCCGTTGATCATTATGCGAAAAATCTCGCTGTCTATCACGTGGTTCTCCAGGTCTGAAATCCCGTTGCCTATCTCTTGGTTCAAAATTTCTCGGTCTTTCACGATTTTCCGTTGGGGGACCGACTCGTGGTTTCTCACGTTGCTCACCGTGAACAAAATTCCTTGTTCTCTCGCGATTTTCAAAATTTCTCGGTCTTTCACGTACCGGGCTTTCATTTGGTGTTGGTCCAACTTCTCTTGGTTTTGGTTCATATTGAGGAACCTGTCTAATAGGTTCTTTATTTACATTTATAATAACTTTCTCAGGCCGTTGTTCAGTCGGTTTTTGGATCGGTTGCGTAGGAGGAATATGTATTTCAGTTTTTTCTTTGATGACCACTTCAGTTTGCACATGAGGTTTTTCTAATGGGATATGATCCTCTACTGGAGGTTTAGTTTCTAAAACAGGTGGAGAAATTGGCTCCACAGTTTTTTTAACCTCGGTTTCTATCTGGACAGGTTTTGATTCTGGAACAATCTCGACAATAGGGATAGGAGTGACTTCAGCTTCTTTCTCTATCTCCTTTTCTTTTTCTGTTTCCTCTTGAGTTTGATGGAATTTATCTTTAATCTTTGGTTTTTTATCTTTCTCTTTCTCCAGGTGATTAAATTCCGTTATCAAATCTTTAAATGCATCCTGGTTACCGGAAAATTCGCGCAGCAATTCAAGTTGATCGATCGAAATAACAGAAGAATGAGATTTAACAGGAATATTTTTCTTTTCAAGAAAGAACATAGCCAATCGATTTGAGATCCCGAATTGTCTTGTCGCCTCATGCAATTTAATGGTCTGCATAAAAAATGCCTCCTACACGTTACAATTTTTTTTGGATATAATCACCCTTAATTTCCATTCTATTAGTTAATTGGATATTCCATTTAGTTAATTTGGAAGCCAATTTGATATTGATTCCTTTCTTTCCAATCGCGGCAGAAAGAGAATCATCGGAAACAGTGACTTCTGCTTTGTATTCACTTGGGTCTATAATTTTAACTTTGATAGCTTCCCCTGGTGTAAGTGAAGATGCTATAAAGCGTTCAGGGGAATTACTCCATGCGATAACATCTATTCGTTCGCCGCGAAGTTCCTTTGTGATCGATAAGACCCTATTTCCATTCATCCCGACAATAGCACCTACGGGATCAACGGTTTTATCAATGGAATATACCGCAACTTTTGTTTTAATGCCCGGTTCACGGGAGATGCCAAAAATCTTTACAATACCTTCCGATACTTCAGGGACTTCCATTTTTATCAACTCTGCAACAAAATCGTTCATATAACGTGAGCCAAGAATTAAAGGTCCTTTTCCTTCAGGAAAAACACGTTTAATAAAAAATTTTACTATTTCTCCACGTTTAAAGACATCTTTTGGTGATAATTCTTTTGGAGGGAGTATTGCTTCACCAATATCCAGTCCGATAATGACATTATTCTTTTCAATTCGAGTGACTTCGCCAGAAAGAAGCGTTCCTGTTAATGGGAGATATTTGGAATAGATTTTCTGCTGCTCTGCCTTAAACACCTTATGCATAATAATTTGTTTTGCAGTTTGAGCAGCGACACGTCCCAAAGTTTCTCCAGGCAGATGGATATTTATTTCATCACCTGGTTTGGATTTGGGATCATATTTTAAAGCATCCTTCCAGCTAATTTCCAAAAGAGGATCTTCCACATCTTTAACTACCAATTTGGTACAATAAACCTGGATTCTCCCTCTCTCTTTATCGATATCGACCTGGATATCGGCGCCGTGATCGAAATACTTATCGGCAACCGTTAATAACGCCTCTTCGATGGCAGAATAAAAAATGTCCGGTGATATACCACGCTCTTTGCTTAATTGCTTTATGCTTTTCAACAATTCTTCTGCCATTAATGTTCCTCATTTTTGTTAACAGTCCATTATAATGAATTTTCACTAAAAAAGCAATTCTATTTTTAGAAAAACATTAAAAGATCAAACGATTTTAGACTGCTATTCATTGTATTTATTACTTTCTAAGGATATTAAAAAAAAATCTCTCCATCGAGAAAATTCTACTTGATTAAGCGGCTTTTTAGATAAATTCGCTGGTGGAGACTTCCCTATTTTCTCCCATTTTTCTACCCCAGAAGGATTGTATGGAAGTAATTCAAATTTTTTTATTCCCATTTTCTTCAGAAAGTGAGCAATCTGAATTAAATTTTCTTCACTTGCTGTATATCCTGGGATGAGTGGAATTCTGGGCAATATTTCTTTGCCAGTTTCTACAAGTTTTTTAAAATTCTCAATGATTTTATAGTTAGTTTTTCCTGTCCATTTTTCATGTAATATTGGATCTATGGTTTTAATATCAAAAAGAAACAAATCGATTTTTGATAATAAATTTTCTTCCAAAGAATTAAAGTCAAAAATACCACAGGTTTCTATCGCAGTATGAACATGAATAGAATGAAAACATAAAATTGTATCTCTTATATACTCGATATAAAGAAGCGGCTCACCACCTGAAAAGGTTACCCCTCCTCCTGATTTTTTATAAAAGACCTCATCCCTCAAAATCATTTCTGCTAATTTAACGGGGGGGTAATACTGTCCAACAGTTTGGCGTGCTAAGGAGTAGCATTCCGTATCACAGTTCCCACATTTGATGCATAAATCTCTGGTAAATAACATTTCTTTGTCAGAATTTTGAGATTCGGGATTCTGACACCATAAACACCGAAGTGGGCATCCTTTTAAGAAAACTACTGTTCTTAACCCAGGGCCATCCTCACCAGAAGCCCTTCCTATATCAAATACTAAAGGAAATATCATACCTATTTGAATATTCTTTCAAGCATAAATTTCAAGTGTTTCGCCATGTATGCGAATTTCATAATATAGTTTAAATTCCCATTATAATTAAGTTTATTTTCCAACATAAAGGCAAATACGTCCGGATCAGCAGCAACCAAGAAATGAAAAAGAGCATTTGCATCTTCAAATACAACGGTTACATTTGTATCAGGGATCTCCTTTTTTTTCACAGTCATTTTATTATTTGCGATTATTGCGGAAGCAGCTATTCTCCCATCTTTACTTTTAAAGGTATACCTACCATTAAAGCCCTCAATATTTCGTCTATATTCATGACTGAAACAAAACATTATTCGCATTGCAGATAAGAGTATTTCAAGGAAATCGTCCATCAAACCCGTCTCGATACAATCGATAAACTTTTTAAATTTTAACCATAATCTACATTTCCTTAAAGGATGTAAAATAAAATCGATTATCTTTCGAAACATAACGTCCTCCTATTAGTCTTCATTATCGCCCGGATATGGAACTGCTTTATTAGAAAACAGATCATATTGGGTTCGAGTAATCAATTCATCTTTCATTGCATCATTTAAATCTTTAAAATATGCAGAATACCCCGAAACACGTACTACTAATCCGGGATAGGCAGATGGGTTTTTTCTAGCTGTTTTCAATTCATCATAGGTATAAATATTATACTGAACCTGCATGCCTCCGTTCTCAAAATATCCGTCAATCATTGAAGTAAAATTGTTCAAATATTTTTCTTTTTGAGATGAGTCTGTTAACGGAGTATATTTCATATTAAGCGCAACTCCACCTGGTATATTTTTACTGTCTAATTTTGCAACAGAGAGATAAGCTGCCGTCAAATCTTTTGCCATTTGTGACGCAGGTGTTATTCCACTGGAAAAAAGTTCAAAATCTTTTCTTCCACTAGGTAGTGCTTTTCCAATTTTTCCAAGCCCTGCGTGATTAGTCATTGTCCAATATGCAGGACGATATTTTCCTCCGCGATAGTTCGTTTTCCCCTGATAATACTCATACAAAATATGTATTAACCATCGTGAATTTTCTTCTGCAATCTGATTATGCATTCCATATTTCGGTGCCTTATTCTTTAGATATGCATGGAGATTCTCATAACCGGTAAAATTCTTTTTTACTGCATCAATTAATTGTTCCATCGTAAAAATTTTATTGTTATAAACCACATCTTCAATAGCATTCAAAGAGTCGCATACATCAGCGAAAGCCACATGAGTTGCTCCGGATGAATTATATAATGCACCTCCAAAAATCAAATCCTTCCCTTTATCAAGAGGCCCTAAAAAGAAACTGGATAATAATGGAGTCGGTAACAATTTCTGATGCATTTTTCCGAATTCTTCATTCAGCATAATTGCTCTATCCAACAAAAAAAACAATTGTTTTTTAAATGCATCGAGAAATTGTTCGTATGTGGTAAACTCCTTCGGTTCACCAGTTTTGGGGCCTATTTGCTCATCACCCATCATATAGGGACGTTTTCCATTGTAGATAGTTAAATCCATTGCAGCGCTAAGATTGAATAAAATTGATGAAGTAGATGCATATTCTCGTCCTGAGCTGTTTAATTCCACACAGCCGACGACTGCATAATCCCTCGCATGTTCCGGAGTTACCCCCTGATTTTCCAATGTAGCAATATTCACTGTATCATTATACACAGCGGGTACTGCTTTTGTATTTAATATTACTTTTGCAACTCGATCTCGATACATTTCAGAATTAATCCCTTGGTGATATCGTGCATTCACGTTAGGATCTTTTATTAACAGAAGTTCAGTCACTCTCAACATTAAATAAGTTAAATCATTGACTGCATTATGACGGTCTTTGTCTATTCCACCTAAAGTTACCGCTGGCACCGAGCCGGCACCGCCAAAAAGTTTTTCAGCACTAGCTGGGACGAGATTCGTATTATCAGCTATCTTAAACCATAAACAACCTATAATATTTAATGCTTGTTCAACCGTAATTTTTTTCTCTTCAACATCCTTTTTGAAAAAAGGATAGAGTATTTGATCTAAACGGCCGGGACTCATTGCCATGTTTACATTTTCTGCAAGTATACCTACATGGCATAACCATAATGAATTTACTGCTTCGCGAAATGAAGAAGCCGGATTTGCAGGGACATGAGAACATATTTCCGCAATTTCATTATAATTGATTTTCTTTTCAGGAGTTGATGCTGTTGCAGCTAATTCTCAGGCTTTTTTTGCAAGATTTGAAGCATAATTTAATATTCCTTTCATAGAAATTTGCATCGCTTCATAAAAGTCCGCTTTATCATTTTCATCTGAGGACAACATTTTTTTGCGAGCCTCAACTTCCTGAATCATTGTATTTAACCCTTTATGAAGGGCATCTTCATAATAAGGAACCGTATGTGAAATCACAGTACTTTTTCCATTCATAAAAAAGGCAATTTTTTCCATTAAGCGAAATGCTTCCATGACAGGATGTTTTTCCCCATCAGGTAATTCTTTCTCTTCGTCCAATAATTTTTTTCGAGTGACTTCCATGAGAGTTTTATCTATCCAATAAGGAAAAACTTCAAAATTTAGTATCTCAGCTTCATCGGATGTTAATAATTCCGGATTTGCCTTTCGAGTTCCGATATCATCCAATTCAGGCCAGATACTTATTCCCATTAATTCTGGATAAACTGGGGCTCCCAAGGGTTTGGATGTTGTTGAACCAGCAATTAAATTATCGTCATGAAATAATGCTTCTCGATTACTTAGATAATAATTTATTGCCTTTGCTCTCGTAATAATGACAGGTTCATTTTTCCCTTCAACACTTTTCATATACTGTGTTAAATAATTAGATCTCTCAATACAAACTGAAGTAGGAGTATTCAAGTATTGTTTTTTCAATCGATCGAGAAGCTCCAGTTTATTTAACGAATACTGTTCTAAAGCTGGATCCTGCTCAACTTCTTTCATAACAAATTTGTCCATCATATTTCCTCCTATAATGTTATAATGGCCTAATCTTTCAAATGTGTTTTTACATCGAAGAATAACCAATGCTTTCCGATGAAAACCCCTCGCCGGTTTGATAAAAGAAAATTTCCGCACCACAAAAAACCATCTCTTTCGTTTCCTTATTGAGATGGTTCAACCATCCTCCTGTATTATACATTACGAGCTCTTTACCATGAAGCTGAGGTAATGAAATTTTAGGAGCTGTAGATGCTCCCCATGGAATTGGTTGATGAGTATGACCAAAGATCATGCGTTGGGGTAATGGAAAATCAATTCCACATCTCTCTTTGATTTCATCAATCTCATATGCGGTGGAGTCAAAAAATTCCTTAAATCGGGCTCTTACAAGCGGATCTTCCATAAATGTTTTATTATATCGCGCTTTCTTCGTTTTCCCTAGTGTTTTAAGCAGTTCTTTTTGAATCAGATCAAATCCGATTTTTTTTAAATATCCTTTAAAACCTTTAAAAAAACCCATCTTCTTTAATTCTTCCTCAAATCGATGAAAATACGGTTCCAATCGGCGAGTTTCATGTTCTTTCAACTCATGCTCTAGTTTTTGAATAACACGTGTTAATGGCCCTGCCTGTCCAATGGCGGAGCATCCCAACTGGCAAAGAGGAAAATTAATTGCCACCATTTCTTTCATATCCAACATTGCCTGATTTTTTATATCCAGGTCGCCATTAATAATCTTCAATCCCCATCTTCCAAGAATGGACCAATAGGCTTCCTGGTATTGTCCATGTGTTATTAATACCGTTTCATCATCAGTAATGAAATAAATATTTGGAAATACAAAATTAAAAGGAGTAGCCGGAGTAGTAATATGATCCATAAAAAGGCCTGCATAACTAGGTTTATGAGATTCTTTCCGGCGGCTTACATTAAACAAAGTAAAACCCCTATTAGATGTACTTTGCCGGTCATCAATTATTGCAGGGATCGACATACGAAAAGGAATGGGTAACTTTCCTCTCTCAAGTCGTTGGGTCACATTTACCTGGTATTCTACAGTATGCCATAAATCAAAATCATGATTACCCGGGGTATAAATTATTTCTTTTGCAATACCATCATCTTTTAATTGTTGGAAAAAAAATTTCCCAATAGCATAGGCATCACTATAACTGGAAACCGAGAAATCAAGAATATCTCCTAGTAATACTAGATAATCTAGTTCTTCTCCACCAAATTTTGTTTTAATCTTATTTTTAAATGCATCATATTTCGAGCCTAATTGAATTTGACCAGTCATTGGATCTTTCAAAACCATCACTGACATTGAATCTCCAAGATGAACATCCGAAATAATTGCTATCCGCATGTTTAACCTCCTGAAAAAAATATCTCTCGGTACATTCAAAATTTTCCAAATAAAATATTACAGCAGTTATATTCAATCAAATTAAATGCACCACCAAAGTAATAAAAATAATAATATAACAATTTTCCAAAAAAAAATCACTAAAAATATTTAATTTTTTTTATTCATTTTCTAACTGCGTCAAACTTTTTCACGTATTAAACGTAAACCATTTATTAATATTTCCTCTTTGAATAGAAGTAAAACGAGAAAAGCAAATACAAGGGATCCTATGTTTTTTAGTTATATGAAAAGTGCTGTACGCAATCTTATCAAAATTCGTATGTTTTCTATTCTAAATATCCTGGGACTTTCTATCGGGATATGTGCATTCCTTTCAATACTCCATTATACTAAATTTGAAACAAGCTATGATCGTTTTTACCCCCTTTATCAAGACCTATACAGAGTATACTTTGAACGCTCGGATTTTGAAGGCGAAGTTACTCGATTTGCTTCATGTCCTCCGCCATTGGGACCTTTTATAAAAAAGAATTTTCATACGGTTGAATTTGTCACACGACTTTTTTCGTTTAAAACAGTTGCTTCATCCGGTAAATATACATTTTTTGAGAATAATCCATTTTTTGTTGAGCGTGATTTCTTTGAAATTTTTAAATTAAAATTTATTTCAGGTACCCCATGGGTCGACGATGAATCAGGTGCATTTGTAGTTATCACCCGTTCAACTGCTATGAAATATTTTGGTACCACAAATGCAATCGGAAAGACATTATTACTTGGTGGGAAAAATAAAACCCAAGTAATAGGAGTTATTGAAGATATTCCCGCTAATTCTCATCTAAAGTTTCAGATATTGGTATCTTACAATCAGATGAATGTTTTAGTTCCTCCCAATGAGGGTTGGCACCATACAGGATTTTATACTTATATTCGTTTTAAACCGGGGACCAATGTATTCCTGTTTGAAAAAAAATTGAATCGTTTAATTAATCAACAAACTGAAATAATAAATCTTTTACCTGAAATTATATACCGCATGCGATTACAAGCAGTAAAAGACATCCATCTTTCATCCCACCTTTTCCAGGAACTCGAAACAAATGGTGATAATAAGACTGTTGAATATCTCTTCATAATCGGATTATTTATTATAGTGATGTCCTGGGCGAATTATATCAGTCTTTCAACCTCTCTAGTAGGTGTAAGAGCAAAAGAAATAACTTTACGTAAAGTGATCGGTGCTTCCAAATCTCAACTAATATCTCAATTTCTTATCGAAACCGCTATCATCAATTTTATTGCGATAATTTTAGCGCTAATTCTAATGGAAGTTATTTCTCCTCTTTTTAGGAGTATTTCTGGCATTCCACAGGGTTTTTCTCCCCTTAAACAAATTTGGTTTTGGGTTACCTTACCTCTTTTATTTATTTCAGGAATTATTTTTGCAGGAATATTTCCAGCATCCATTTTATCCTCAATAAAACCGACTTCTTTTAGCAAGAGGACAAAACTAATTCCTAAAAAACTTCATTTCAGAAAAATGCTTGTTATATTTCAATTTTTTATTGCACTGGTTCTTTCCGCCGAAACAGTAACAATTTTTAAACAACTTCAATTTTTAAAAAGTCAATCTACTGGGTTTGATATGAATCACCTTTTGGTAATTAAAACTCCTCATATCCGTTATATTAATCAAAAACAAAAATATGAATCCTTTAATAAATCACTTAGGAATATTAGAGAAATAAAAAATTCATGTTATGCCACAGAAATACCAGGTAGACAAATCCTCTGGGATAATGCCGGAATTTTTAGATTTGATGCTCCCCCTGATTTTACAGTTTATATGATTGTAGGGGTTGATTCCAATTATTTAAATGTATTTGATTTGAAATTGATAAATGGAAGAAATTTTTCTCCACAACTTGAACAAGATTCTAATTTACTTATCCTTAATAAGACAGCTGCAAAACGTATGGGGTTTAATCCACCAGGATCAGCAGTGGGGAAACCTGTTCAATACTGGAATCAAAAATACACAGTTATTGGAGTAGTGGAAGATTACTACCAACAATCAAGAAAGACATCCATAAAACCACATATTTTAAGGCCATTTTCCGAAGACCGCTTAAAGGGATACTTTATCATTAAATGGAACCCGAAAGATAGTACCACCGTTTTAGAAAAAATTAAATCATTGTATACAGCTTTCTTTCCGGAAGCCCCTTTTGAATACTTTTCACTTGGAGATTACTACAACGAACAATATATCCCGGATGAGCTTTTTGGAAAGACTTTCTGTTTTTTTTCCGTTATATCTATAATAATAATCGTATTAGGAGTCTATGGGTTAACAGCTTTTCTCGTAGAACAAAGAACTAAAGAAATCGGAATTCGAAAAATTTTGGGAGCCTCAATAATTCGAATTTACTATTTATCTTTTAAAGAATTAGGTTCACTGCTTATTATATCATTTTTTGTTTCCATACCAGTCTCCTATATCTTTATTACCAAATGGCTTAGAGAATATGCTAATAGGATTCCAGTCACAATTGAATTATTCCTAATTCCATTATTATTGGTATTTATACCTGTGTTTCTTGCAATTATTTGGAATATTACCCGTTCAGTATTTGCTAATCCAATTTATGCACTCAGATACGAATAAAAGCAAATGCATTAATTAAGGAATTTATTAAAAAGAATTGTTAGGCAAGAACTTTTGGCAATACGATATCGGATGTATCAAAAAAACGTGAAAGTTGATTTTTTATCTCATCAATTCTTTCAATATGGGATGAATATTCTTCTCTTATTCGTTCAATCTTCGACGTAGCAACACGGTATTCTTCCTTTAAAGCAGCAGCTCCTTTTTCAATCATGGTTTCAAATTCCATCCGTAATGATTTAATCCGATAATCCATCTCTTTTTTATACTCTTCCACTAAATTACTTAACTTATTTATTCCTTTTTCAAATTCATTTCTTAAATTAATAGTACTATTTTCAACAACAGTCACATATTCTTGTCTCAATTCACTAAAAAGTTCCTTTACGTGTACAATTTTGTCAATCCGAGCGACATTCGCCCCGGCAAATGCATAACCATCATCGAGTTTACCTTGTCTCGCATTATTTAGCGCCTCAGAAATACAATACCTTGCGTCACGGGCTTTACAATGGGACAGGCATCTCCAAGCACATCGTACTTTCCGCGGAGTATCAGATTTCATTTCTTCTATGAAATTATTCCTTATTGCCCTCCCCGGTAAACCTACAGGGCTGGAAATAATTACAACATCCTCTGGATTGGAATTCACATAAACTTCCTTGAAACGTTGGTCTGCATCACATTCATGTGTTGCCACAAAACGAGAAGCCATCTGAACACCACTTGCCCCCATTTCAAGAAACTTGAAAATATCCTCTCCTGTAAAAATTCCACCGGCAGCTATTACAGGGATAGATTTACCACTCTCTTTTTCAAATGGTAATACGGCTTCTATAACCTTAGGAATTATTTTCTCCAAAGCAAAATCCGGATTATCGATTTCTTCACGAGAGAATCCGAGGTGACCTCCGGCTTTTGGGCCCTCTACTACTACTGCGTCCGGAATATCATTATAATTCTTTTTCCAATAACTAAATATTAAGTTTGCAGCTCTAGCAGAGCTAACAATAGGTACGATGCCTATTTTTTGTTTCCGAATCGAATCCAGGGGAATATTTTTTAACGGGAGACCTGCTCCTAAAAAAATAATATCAACTTTTTCTTCAATGGAAACCTGCAATAAATCGTAAAAATCATTTAAGGCCACCATAATATTGACACCAAGAACTCCTGTTCCTTTTTCTCTTGCTTTTCTTATTTCTTGCCTTAGTGTACGAATATTGGCTTCTTTTCCATCCTGATAATAATTTGGATCGATCATCCCGATAGCATTAGCAGCAATTACACCAATACCTCCTTCTTCGGCAACAGCTGAGGCCAATCCGGAAAGCGAAATTCCAACGCCCATTCCACCCTGAATAATCGGTATACGAGATTCGCTTCTTCCTATTTTTAATGTGGGAAAACGAATATCTGTAGAGTTAAAAAAAGAAAATTTGAGTCCACTAAAGTCAATTTTAGGAAAAGAAAACAAAAACGGCGCTTGATTCGATTTCATATTGCCTCCTTATGCATTTCACCAGGAGTACAACATGTCAAACGACTTGGAATTGACGTTTTTCTCCTCATGAATCCATATAATACCACAATTTCAAGAAAAAGACACCATTTTTTAAAAAACAAAAAAAAAGCCTTCACCCCCGGAGGAGGGATGAAGGCCTGGTGTTTTTTTTTGTGGGTACCTTTGTGAGGATTATATGACTATAATAAAATATGAGCGACCTCCGGTTTACTGATACCCACAGTAACCTCTAAAAAATATTAATAACTATAAAAATTTTTGATTTTACCTTTAATTGCTCATTCACTCATTATAAATGTATGAGATAAATATGAAGCAAAATTGTTGCCAAAAATTTAAATATTCGAAAATTGCCTTATTAAAATGAAAATCGATTTTCCCCTCCAGAAAACCCCGACAACTTATTTTGACTTCACTTTCATCTACCACCCAGAATTTCATCCACAACAAACATCAATTCGATAGAAACGAGATGTCTCCCAAAATTGTCAGTGTCAATTTTTATTGACATAGTTTCATGACAGTATTATCCCTCTAATAGATTGTGTAATTTAGAAAAATCTTTAAATATGATATAACTTTATGCTTTTGAAGTTTTTAAACGTTTGCTAAGGGCTTGTTTAGTTATTCCCAACATTCTGGATGCAATACTTTGATTATTTCCGGAACGTTCCATAGCAAGTTGAATCAAAGCCCTTTGCACCTGTTTAAGAGTCGGTAATGGTTCTGATGGAGAAATTTTTAACCAGGGATGAGTTAATGGGTGAAGTGGTTTATCAGCTACTTCTTGTTTATTTTCTTCAAGGTAACGCTTAAAACTATCCATTGAAAGCATTCGCGAACTGTGCATACTCACAGCTTTTAAAATCAAGGATCTTAGTTCGCGTAAATTCCCTGGAAAATGAAATACAGAAAGTAATGTATACAATTCTTCAGGAGGTGTCGGTTTCTTTTTCCCTAATGCTTTCCCGGCTTCTTCTAAAAAATGATCGACCAACAAAGGTAAATCGTCCATTCGTTCTCTTAAAGGAGGTAGTTTTATATGATGAACATCTAATCTATAGAATAAATCCTTACGAAATTTACCTTCTTCATGTAATCGGGATAAATTGCGATTAGTAGCAGTTATAATCAACGCATCAGAATATCTTGGCTCATCATCACCCAGTGCATAGTATTCTTTTTCCTGAAGAAGTCTTAGTAATTTGACCTGGGATTGAACACTCATATCACCTATTTCATCCAAAAAAAGAGTCCCGGAAGCTGCCATTTCAATAAAACCTTGTCTATCTTTACTGGCGTCTGTAAAAGCACCTTTCTTATGGCCAAATAGTGTATCTGAAAACATTTGATCATCAAGACCACCGATATTTACAGGGACAAATCTTCCTTTTCGCCCACTTAAAGCATGAAAGGCTCTTGCGATCAATTCCTTTCCAGTCCCCGTTTCACCTGTTACTAGAATTGGCTCATTTGTTCTTTTTATTGCTTCCATATAGTGAAAAATTGCATTCATTTTTTCATTTCGGGTAATAATTTTTGAAAAAGCTTCGGGTTGTTCGAGTTTCTGGAAAAAAAACTTTTGTTTAAGAGATATATTTTCTTTTCTTAGTTCACTTAATTCAATCGCTTTTTTAATACTACTTATTAACCGGCTTTCTTCAACGGGTTTTAGAATATAATCCAACGCCCCTTTTTGCATACACCTTACAGCAATATCGATTTCCGTTTTACCTGTTACGATAATTACCTGTGTTTGTGGAAATTGATTTTTTATACTTTCTAGTAATTCTTCCCCAGAAATATAAGGCATCGTTAAATCCAGAAGTACAACATCCACTTTCTGTTTTTCGATTATATCAAGAACCTGGCGACTGTCCTGGCAGGAAATAATATTGTTGATTCCAGCCATTTTCAACATGAATGTAAACCCGTCTATAATGTGAGATTCATCATCTACTGTCATTATGGGATTTTCGGGATATAAAATTTTTTCCATGATTTTACCTCACTTTTTAAAGGCAAATCAAAATTTTATAGATTAAAAGAAGTGCTAATATTTACTGGTAATCTTTACTATAGTTATCAATTTAAAAAAAGAAGTAATATATTTTTTAACCACAAAAGAAAATATAAAATTTATGTTTCACGTTCTTTAAAGATTTCTTCTATACGAGCAACCACTTCAGGGGGTTTAAAGGGCTTCGTCATATAATATGAAGCCCCAAGTGAAATCCCTGTTGCTTTACTTTCATCTTCTCTGTTAGCACTCAGTATAAGAATCGGAGTATGAAAATTTTCTTTTTCTTTTAGCTTCTCTAAAACTTGTTCACCACTCATAACAGGCATTGCCATATCTAGAATAATTAAATCGAAGGTTTCCTTGGAAATATTCTCAAGTCCGACACGACCGTTATGTGCTTCATCAACTGTATATCCTTTCTTTTTTAGATAAAATCTCAATAATTTTCTAAGTGTTGGAGAATCATCGATAATTAGAATCTTACGTTCCATTTTTTATTTTGCGCTTCGGAATAATTCTTCGTTTTCTTCCACAATTTCAAAATTCTGATAGAAAGGATAACCAGTACCGGCAGGAATCAATCGTCCCATTGTTACATTTTCCTTGATACCACTTAAATTGTCTTCTCTTCCGGCAATAGCAGCTTCGGTAAGAACACGCGTTGTTTCCTGGAATGCCGCAGCAGAAATAAAACTATCATACGCAAGCGCAGCTCTGGAAACTGGTAACAAATGAGCCTTGGCTCTTGCAGGTCGCAAGCCTTCACTAAATGCTCTGCGATTCTCTTCTTCGAACACGAATTTTTCTACAATTTGTTCAGGAATAAAACGAGTATCCCCTACTTCTTCAATTCGTCTCCATTTTATCATTTGCCGAATAATTATTTCGATATGTTTATCGTTAATGGTAACACCCTGTAATCTATAAACATCCTGAATCTCTTTTAAAAGGTATTCAGCCAGTTTATTTTCTCCAAGAACTGTCAAGATATCTACAGGATTCAAAGGTCCATCCATCAAAGGTGTTCCAGCAGTTACCTTATCACCGTCACCGACAATAATATATGCACCACGAGGAATATTATGTTCATCCGGTTTTCCATTTTTGTCAAGTGGTTTTATTACAATTTTACGAGAACCTTTCATTAATTTCCCATATTCGACAATACCGTCAATTTGGGCCATACGGGCCGGATTTCTAGGCTTCCTTGCTTCAAATAATTCAGTTACGCGTGGCAAACCACCAGTGATGTCTTTTGTTTTTGCAAATTCTGAAGGAATCTTTGCCAATACATCTCCGGCACTTACTTCATCTCCGTCTTTAACAGCAACATGAGCATTAACAGGTAGATAAAACCGTCTAATAATCTTATGACTGGCTTTATCACGAATTACAATTTGAGGTTGCAACTCATCACGAAGTTTTTCACTCTTTATATCGATAATAATTGTAGTCAATTTTCCGGTGGCTTCATCGCGATCCTGAACAAATGACACATTCTCTTCAAGATCTTTAAACTCAACAATACCGTCATCCCTGGTAAGAATTGCGTTCGCAAAAGGATCCCATTCAAGTAACAGATCGCCTTTTTTGACTTTCTGACCTTCCCGAACCATAACTTTCGAACCATATGCGACCGGATAAAAAGCCTTTTCTCTGTCTCTTGTATCCAGTATAAGAATAGCACCGGAACGGTTCATTGAGATATAATCTCCATCCTTGTCTTCAATAATATCCAATTCCTTAAAATGAACTGTACCTTCAAACCCGCTGAGCAATTTGGTCTGACCTTCAGCACCGGATGCAACACCTCCGATGTGGAAGGTTCTCATCGTTAACTGCGTACCTGGTTCACCAATGGACTGTGCGGCGATAATTCCAACGGCCTCACCCAATTCAATCATTCTACCAGTTGAAAGGTTTCGGCCATAGCACATCCGACAGACACCGGCACGGGTTTCGCAAGTTAAGACAGAACGTATTTTAACTTTCATAATACCTGAATCAATGATAACTTTTGCTTTATATTCATCGATTTCTTCCCCGGCTTTTACGATAAGTTTTTCCGGATCATCAGGATAATAAATGTCATCAAGTGAAGTACGTCCGATAATTCTCTCAATTAAAGGTTCAATTTCCTTACCATTTTCGATTAAATCAGAGACCTCTATACCATCAATTGTTCCACAGTCATGCTCTTTTACAACAACTTCGATAGCTGCGTCGACCAGTTTACGTGTTAGATATCCGGCATCTGCTGTTTTTAACGCAGTATCGGCAAGACCTTTACGTGCACCATGAGTGGAGATAAAGTACTGCTGCACTGAAAGACCTTCTTTAAAGTTAGCAGTAATGGGAGTTTCAAGAATTTCTCCTGATGGTTTGGCCATTAATCCACGCATACCTGCTAATTGCTTTAACTGATCTTTACTTCCTCTCGCACCGGAATCCGACATAACGAAGATCGGATTGATGGTATCACCTTCATAACTCATTCTTTTCATGTTAGCGAACATAGTCTCACGGATTTGATCAGTGGCACGGCTCCATTTATCAATAATTGTGTTATGTCGTTCACTGGCAGACAGATGACCATCTGTATACTCTTTTTCGACCAATTCCAATTCACGTTCGGTATCTTTAATAATTTTATCTTTCTCACTGGGAATGACAAGATCTGAAACACTTATTGTAAAACCAGCTTTGGTTGCATATTCAAAACCACCTTCTTTTAGCTTATCCAGCGTAATAACAGTAGCATCAAATCCAAGTTCAAGATAAATATAATAAATCAAATTCTGGATACCTTTTTTCTTTAGCAATCCATTTATAAATGGAATACCTTCCGGTAATAATTCATTAAAAACAACACGTCCCGGAGTAGTAACCAACAATCGATTTTCACCTTTTTTTATTTCTGAAACAGGGCAGTTTGCAATGTCCTGGTTATCAAGAACAAATGTATCAAGGTTTTTAATTTTTCCAAAATAACGGACTTTTATCCGGGCATTTATATCAACTATTCCCAATTCCCATGCTCTAATTACTTCATTCCTGGAACTGAAAGTCATATTTTCGCCTTTAAGTCCTGTTTTATGAAAAGTCAAATAATAGAATCCAAGGATCATGTCCTGAGTAGGAACAGCCAGAGGACGTCCATTAGCAGGATTCAATATATTATTAGTAGAAAGCATTAATAACTTAGCTTCAGCCTGAGCTTCAAGTGATAGTGGAATATGAACAGCCATCTGGTCGCCGTCAAAGTCAGCATTAAATGCAGGGCAAACCAGAGGATGAAGTGTTATGGAGTTTCCTTCAACCAGGTGAGGTTTAAACGCCTGAATTCCAAGACGGTGAAGCGTAGGAGCGCGGTTTAAAAGAACAGTATGTTCTTTAATTACCTCATCAAGTGCATCCCAGATTTCATCCCTGTTTTCTTCAACCCAGGTTCTTGCCACACGTAAGGTTGTAACAACACCTTTTTTCTCAAGTTTATTATAAATAAATGGTTTAAATAATTCCAATGCCATCTTTTTCGGAAGTCCACATTGATCCAATTTCAATTTCGGATCAACAACGATTACAGATCTTCCGGAGTAATCAACACGCTTTCCAAGCAAGTTCTGACGAAAACGTCCCTGTTTACCTTTTAAT
>JAKAGC010000506.1 GCA_021817755.1 Acidobacteriota bacterium
CATATTGGCATATAATTTAATACCAGTGGCCCCGGTACCTTTCCCTTCTGCGATAATTTGAGGGATATTGGAAGCTTCGGTTACTTTTCGAGCCCAGGGAACTTCACCAACACCTTCACCTCTGGAAACATCAGCTACCCTTGGATCATTGAAAAAACTGGGGCCGCTAACCAATGCGGAATAATAGATATTGGGAGATACAATTTCATTTAGTTTGGCATCGCGTTTTAAACTGGCAAGACGCCGCATGTCGCCGGCCATATCTCGAACACTGGTTACTCCTCCTAATAAAGCACAACGGAGGTCTTCTTCAGTTTGAGCACGGCTTTCATGACTGATATGGACATGTCCGTCGATTAACCCGGGGATAATGTAATGACCTTTTAAATCGATCACTAATGCATTTTCGGGGAAATGAGCGATTTTATCTGTTTTACCATAAAAAGTATCCGTGATGGTATCGCCTTTGATAATAATTGTTCCATCTTTTATGGCTTTATCGGAAACACCGTCTATTATAGTGGCTCCGGTTAAAATAATCAATTTGGATTCGTCTTTTGAATTACTCTTGTCCGGCTTTTCTTGAGAATAACCGGAATTTCCATTTAATAATAGAATTGTTGTAATGGTTAATAAATAAAAGAATTTTTTGAATGTCATATGAATACTCCTTGGCTTTTCATTGCCTCTGGTGGGAACCTCTAATTGATTTAATGGGGTCAGGGTTCCACCTGATATTTTTTTATTAAAAAACCTATAAGAAACATTTTAAAAGGGAAGGAGAGGATGCATCTTCCTTTAAAACTAACACTTTGCCTACTGTATTCTCAGTGGTCTGTGTATGCTCTGTGGCTATCGATAAAAAGAAATCTGAAAAATCAGCATATTCAGCGGACCAAAACAAACTTCACCTCATAGGGTTTAAAATTTAAAATCGAAGAAATATTTTCGATTTCTTCTTCCAGTACATTTACTTCTTTTATAGATGCGTTTTTATTTGTTTCAAGGAACTTCGAGAAATCGACCTGGGTGGGTTTCCCATTGGTTTCTTTTAAATGGAAAATAATATGGTTTCCATTGGATGAAGGCTCGGCATTCACGAGTTGAACAGAACCGAAATCAATCTGAATTAAAGAAGCAGTTAGTGGGAGTGTATTGGGGATTCCGGCAGGAATGACTCGAGCAAGAAGGGGAACTCTCACATCATGACCGAACCGGGACGCAAAACCATCCGTATTATCGGGGGAAGAGGTGATGATATAACTCCATTTGAATTCGCCTTCCTGGCTGGCGAGGAAATTGGTTGTCCAGTAATTATTCAATACCCATGAAAAGATATAGGGATTAATGGGGTTCGCTTTTTTTTGGAATTTTCCGAGGTTAATATCTCCGAATTGTTGAAGGGGAATTTCGGGACTGACGAGCACGATTTGTTGGTTATCATTTCTTATTGCTGTGAAATCCTGTACAGCGTTCCAATCGGAGGAACTATGTTCGAGTTGGTTTTTACCGGGAATGACGGTTCCGCCCTGAACATCGAATTGTATATGCGCTTGTGGAAGCGTGAAAGGAAACGCAATATAAACGGCTTCGGGATCTGTTACTGGTAATTTTCGCATGGAGTATTTAATTTCAATACGCTTTTCAGTTTTATATAGTCGGATTTCACAGGAAATTCCGTTTTTATCGGCACATTGTGGTACTGTGCCGGTAAGCGTAATGCTTTTCCAAATGGAGCCGTCGTAAACTGAATCAGTTTTAATATTTGTCCAGGGGGTGCGGGTGAATTCTTCGAGTTTGAATAATTCGAGTTGGTGGCGGTCTTTACCGAGCCTTTCGTAAATAAACTGACCGGGTTGCCATGAACAGGCGGGGTCTGTGAGCTCCTGTTTTAATTCTTTATCGTAAAGGTTTTTAATACTTCCTTTTTGGGTATCCAATGCCAGGCAGTAGAATTGATTTTCTAAAATGTGGTCTAAGGTCTGTTGATTTGGGGATGAGGAAATGGATTCGCCGGTTTCATTTTCGATATCGAAAATTTTATAACCAAGGGGAGGAATATCATTTACCCATAGTGCCCAGTAGGTGCCGTCGGTACGACTGGATAGGGGTTGGGCGGGAACTATGTTTCCTGTTTCATCTTTAATTCGGAACTTTTTTCCGGGGGTAATTATTTCGTGATCGATATAGATTTCGATCAGACCGGACCGGGGATGGTTCAAGGTATTGAATACAGCGAGGGAAGGAATTTGCCGCCTGGGGATAAAGGGTTGAATCAAGCCCATGGCTTCTTCGCGGAGAAGGCTGTTTTTCTTTACGGCATCCCAGATGTAGGCGGCTTTCTGGTTCCACTGAAGAATTGTGTTTTCGCAGGTTGGATCGGATATGCTTTCGGCAGCGGTAAAGGTGTGTTCGTCGTAGAAAATCAAATCATCTTGAATGCGCTGGATATTTTCACGGGTATTTTCTCCAATTTTTGCACCTGCGAGTATTGCCATTGCCAGTAGTCCTTCATTAGCCGTTAATTGGGTATGGGCTTTGCGGGCGAAAGCGGTTTCCCGTGCAGCAGAACCGAAACCGTCCATCCACCAATCGGGCCATGCGGTTTTATATATGGGAAATTCTGCGGCGTGATGCGCCTCCATGTAATCGAAAAATTCGCGGGATATAGCCAACCGGAGTTTTGGCCATGCGTACTTTTTATTCCATTCCTTTACCATATCGCAAGCGGTTGTGGATGGTGGGGAATTATCCGTGACATACCCACTGAAATGAATAGGAAAACGGTCATACTGGTAACCAATCTTTTTTAAAGAATCCAGGTAGGCCAGCATGGCGGTTTCAAAGGTTTCCATGTTTTTATTTATGAGGTAAAGATTATTTCCGAGCATATAGTGTTCGCCGCGGAATGCAAGGATACGGTTTCCGGAAGGGGATTCCCACCGGAACAAGGTGGGTTTGTCGAAGGGTTTCAACGCTCGATGTGTATTTTCGCCCATAGAGAGATAGTGTACTCCGGCACTGCTTAGGAGATCGACCAGTCCCCAACCGACACCATTGATATCGTTTTGCATGGCTGTGCTGATATTTATTCCGTGTTTTTTAAATTCTTGCAAAGGTTGAAGCTGTTTAGCCAGCATGTGATCGTCGAGCATTTCCGACATATTGAGGAATAGGCCTGTAACTTCGATACGGCCTTCGGCGATTCGTTTTTTAAGGCGTTCGACCTGGGAAGCAGGACGGCATCTGAGGTATTCGCGAACGGGCCAGGCTGTTTCGCAGGTCCAACGGAACCGTGCATCATCGGGGTAATTGTCGGTTTGATCGCAGAAATCCAGGGCGTAATCGATGAACCGGAGGTGTTCTGGCAGAATTTCGGTTTGAGGGCGAGTATAACCGATATCGGTATGGGCATGTTGAACGAGGTAAATGGTCCAGTGGCGAATGGGATTTAATGTAAATGTCATATCATAGGGCTTCTGATTTTCGATAAGGATATGTGCGGTGAAAGAGGTTTCTTTTTGTATCTCTTGGATATTTGTCTCAATGATATTTAAACCCGGTTCCAGTTTGAAAGTGGTAATGGTTCGATTTTCAATATTTACAGAACCTTTTACCGGTTTTCCGAGGTGGAGAAATTGGAAACGGACAGGGTGGAAGAGTTCTCCGTTTTTTTCAACTAATGCGTCATATTGGATGATTTCTGTCTTTTCTTCGATTTCAGCCTGGAATGTCATGTACCAAACGCGGCTGTTGGCACTTTCACCGATTATTTTTATACGTTGGCGTTTTCCTCTGATCAGAGAGGAAGATGGAACGGTTAATATTGCATATCCCATCAGATCATCGTATTTATCGATCATTGTCGTGCGGAAGATTAATTCCGATTGGTTTTTCCCGGTGACAGTCCAGGTTTTCTTTTCCGTTATGATGGGGTTTGAGAAGGTAATGTACTTTTCATTGTTTATATAAAGGTCGTAATGATGTTGTTCAGGGTTTACATCGATACCGAACATCCATACAAAGGAGACTGGATTATTGTCGATATTTTCAGGGATGGAATCTGTTTCCCATTCGATATATTTTGAAGCATCGATGGACCGGACTAATA
>JAKAGC010000507.1 GCA_021817755.1 Acidobacteriota bacterium
AAATTTTACGGTCTTGTTTTCAACAATACTATTAACATTATTACTCGTTAATTTTAACGGATGTGGGAAAGTGGATAATACCGGTACCGGACTGGGAATCTCTAATTCCATGATGAGTGCCGGGTCGATGGATCCTAAACCCCAACAGAAATCAACCACGCAATCTTCGCAAAATTCTTCTCAAAAGTGGAATAAAATGATTGCCACGGATATTAATGCCTATCAGAAAGGTAGTTCTAATAAAAATCAGGAAAATAATGTGTTTGTTGTTTCTTTGTATCCCGTTGGACAAACCAGGAATATAGATGAAACAGATGAAATCTCCATCACTTTCTCCGAACCCGTTGCACCTTTACAAAAAATTGTAAAAAATGAACCGTCATTGATTGAAGTAATTCCTGCCTTAAAAGGAGAAGGATACTGGAAAAGCCCGACGACCTATTGTTTTCGTATCGATCAGAAACTAAAACTCTCATTTCGGTTCGATGTGCGATTTAAAGGATATAAGACCTTTTCCGGAAAACAACTCCCTGAGAGAAAATGGTCCTTCAATACACCTGTACTTTCCATTTATAATTCCAGGCCTTATAATAATGATAAATGGCAAACTCTCGATCAAAAAGTCGTTGTTCAGTTTAGCCAGGAAGTAAATCCCTCAGAAATAGCAAAATTTATTAGTATAAAAACGTCCGATGGGTTTCCAGCATTTACGGTACGGACCTGCACCAAAGCCGAACGCAAAACCCTCTGGGCTGAAGAAGATAAAAATACAGAGCGTTATATCATTGTTATTCCTCAATCTCCCTTGCCCATTGCTTCCAATATAGAGGTTCTGTTTAAGAAAGGCCTTCCACCTAAAATCGGTAATATCGGGCTTGAAGGGGATCGTGTAATAAAATTCAGAACCTATGAGATTTTCGATATTAAGAGTGTCGTTTCTTCTATTACTCCGGCGGAGAGTATTCAAGTTACATTTACAAACCCCGTGGTAGCCGGGCGTGTCACAGATAAATTAGGCGTAACACCTAAAGCAATGATTTCAAAAGGAGGAGATTGGGATTCCGATTATTTATATATAGATGGGAAATTTTTCCCTGGCACTACTTATAAACTTACTTTCCCTGCCGATCTGAAAGATAAATTCGGAAACAAACTCGGCTCTGAAAAAACATTTAATGTAGTATGTCTCGATTATAATCCGGTTTTAGCGCCTCCCTATGAATCTCATTTTGTTCTGGAAAATTATCTTGATCTCGATATACCTGTATATGCTGTAAACGCATATGAAACGGATGTAAATTATAGAAAGCTCGATGTCAAGGATTTAAGAAAAATCTATACTACGAATGAATACAATACAGAATTGAATCCTTTTTTGATCGATTCCGGTACATGCAGTTCATTTTCATGGAAATTGCCGATTAAGAAAAATCGCCCCGCTACTATTCCATTTGATTTGAAGCCATTAAATATAACCACTCCCGGCTATTATTTTATGCATTTTACCAATACACCTCCGGGTGACAATGGAACCAGGATGATTTTTCAGCTCACCGATACTGCTGTTGTTGCAAAATTTAGCCCTACCCAGGTTTTTCTTGTCCCCTTCAATATGAAAACCGGTGAAATTATTTCCAGTCAGAATTATAAAATTTACAAATTCGATTCCACTCCCGAGACACTGCTTGGAACTATAAATGCCTCTCCCGATGGGACAGCAATTTACCAACCCTCCATCGATGTAGTCGAAAATAAAGGAATGAATCATCTTTTTGTATTTTCTGAACCTCATAAAAGTTTTATATGGAGTGAAAAGTATGAAATGTTCGATATGTGGAATTTCCGTTATTCCTGGGAATCTTCTGGAGAGGGCGGGTATTACGATAACCAGGGGTATAACTCCGCTGGAAAATCCTATTATACGGATTATCTCCTTACTTTTACCGATAAATACCTTTATAAAGGCGGGCAGAGTGTCAAATTTAAAGGAATTTTGAGACGGATTGTTTCAGGCCCTCTTTTGATTCCCAGCGTAAAACAAATTAAATATGAAGTCTTCGATTCCCGTAATCAATCTATATATAAAGCTGCTATCGCCGGAAATGCCATTAATTCTTATGGTTCATTTGCCGGAGAATTCAATCTTCCACAGGATGCACCCACAGGTTTCTATCGTATTGCATTCGATGTAAACCTGGAAAAAACTTCTTTTTCACGTAGTCTTAGTTTCTCTGTTCAAGAATATAAACCCTCTAAATTTGAAGTCAATGTCACTACCGATCAATCCTTTTTAATTTCAGGGCAAAATCTTACTGGGAATGTCAATGGACGTTACTTGTTTGGTACTCCTATGAAACAGGCAGAAGGAAATGATGTGATGACTGTTCAAAGTACCTTCTTTGTTCCCACCGGATGGGAAGCTTATACATTTGGTACTTATGAATCTCCTACAAGGGAAACGATAGATCGTACTAACTTTTCATTGGATGATGAAGGTAATTTTAAATTCGGAAAAAAGCCATTGGTAATTAATGGAAAAAATTCCGCCGTCGTAACCATCTACGGTGAAGTTAAAGATAAAGATAATAATCGTATTAGTGGTAGTAAATCCATCACAGTGCATCGCGGGGAATATTATATCGGTGTTAAAACCGGTTCTTACTTTTTTGCACAGGGACAACCCGGTAAACTCCAGGTGATAAGCGTTAGTCCTGATGGAAGGCCTTTTAAAAATACCAATATCGATATGAAAGTTATCCGAGAAGAGTGGAAATCGTTCCAGCAAAAAGATGCAACCGGTGCTCTTCGCTGGGAATGGAAGAAGTCGGAAGAAAACGTACTGAATGAAACCCTTTCCCTCTCCGATGGAAAATTTGAAAAAGAATACAAATTCGATAAACCCGGTTTTTATATTGTAAAACTATCCGGTGAGGATAAGTTAAAAAATACGATCAATACCGATGGGTATTTTTATGTAACCGGATCCGGTTATGTTTCCTGGGGAGTTAATGAAGGTCGTACACTCGATATCGTCACCGATAAACAAGAGTATAAACCCGGAGAATCCATCCAGGTTCTCATTAAATCTCCCTTTGAAACGTCTACTGCTATGGTGACCGTAGAACGGGAAAAAGTAATCTGGTCGAAAGTCGTTCAGTTGAAAGGAAACGCCAATACCATTGCTATTCCTGTTCAGAAAGAATTTATGCCCAATGCCTACATAAATGTGATTATATTGAAAGAACGAACCGGTATCAAATTCGATGAAAATGGAAACGACACAGGAAAACCCGAATTCTATGCCGGTTACAAGATGGTAAAAATCGATGCCTCAGAGAAAAAATTGAATATTGAAATCACTCCGGATAAAAAATCTTATGAACCGGGAGAAGAAGTCAAACTGGACATTAAAGTCACCGACAAAAAGGGTAGTCCTGTTCAATCTGAAATGTGTGTATCTGTGGTTGATAAAGGAGTCTTAAATCTTGTCGGTTACCAGTTACCCGATCCTTTTGAGTACTTCTGGAGTAATCGCGCACTCGCTGTTAAAACTGTTTCTACGTTGAATGATGTTTTAGGGCGTAGGAAATACGGTGAAAAAGGTGAAAATCCCGGTGGTGATGGCAGCGAATCTGCTTTCGGCAGTGTGGTCGTTCGAAAGAATTTCAAAGAAAGTGCCTATTATACTGCATTTATCACTACAGATAATAAAGGTAAAGCGCGCGTAACGTTTAAATTACCCGATAACCTTACTACTTTTAAAGCAATGGCTGCTGCAGGTACGATCGATGATCGCTTTGGTCGCGGTTCAAATGATATCCTCGTTAAGCAGCGATTAATACTGAAACCCGCAGTTCCCGATTTTATTCGTACTTTCGATAAATATTCCGCCGGGGTTACCGTTACCAATAACTCCGATGAGAAATACAAAGTGGCTGTACAAATTATCAGCGAAAATGCTCGATTAGAAAAAGGTGAAGATAACATTCAAAAAATCTCTCTTAACCCCGGTGAAACTCAGCCCGTATGGTTTAAATTTCAAGCCAGCGAATCCATGCAACCCGTCAAATTGACTTTTAAAGCGGCAGCCGGCAAAGCTTCCGATGGAC
>JAKAGC010000508.1 GCA_021817755.1 Acidobacteriota bacterium
CCTGGACGTAGTCAATATATACATCAACCGTGTGGAAGAAGTTTCGCTTTTAAGCCCGACCATATCGCTTCAGGAGTACCGGGATTTATCCCAAAAATTCATATTTTCCGACCTCGGAGGAGGAGACCCCATCCAGTCGGACCCGATGAAAAAGGGATTACTGCTGCGAAACGGCGTTAATTTTGAAACAAAAGAAGGGGATAAAATCCAGGTCATCATCGGGATGTATTTCCCGGAACGGTATATTGCCAATCTGAATACCTTATCTCTTAAAGTCAAAGAATACTCCCAGATGAAAAGCTTGAAAGACCCGGTTAAAACCACCTACATGCTGCTTTTTATCTTTATAACCATCCTGATTATTTTCTCAGCATCGTGGGTCGGCATGTACCTGGCCAAAGGAATCACCACACCCATTGAAAAAGTAGTCGCCGCAGCAGCGGAAATCACCAGAGGGAACCTGGATGTGAGTATCGATTATGCAGCCAAAGATGAATTCGATACCTTGATTAAAGAGTTCAACCGGATGGTTTCGGATTTACGGGAAAACCGGGACAAATTGAACAAACGCACCATTGAATTAAGGCAACGGCGAAGCATTACGGAAACAATCTTAAAACATATCACCACGGGTGTCATCGCGATGAATTCAAAAAAAGAGATCATCGATATGAACCCCTTTGCCGAAGGCATCCTCTCTATCAGAGCAAAAAATGCAGTAAAACGGAATTTCGCAGAAGTCATCCGCAGCGATACTTACCCGGACATCAATCATTTAATCGAAAAAGCCTACAGCACAAATTTTAAAATCATCGAAAAAGAAGTCGATAGCAAAATCCGCGGAAAAATCGTCAACCTGTCGGTTAAAATTACCCAGATTCGCAATCCCATCAACAATAGATTTTCAGGTGTCCTGGTGGTTTTAACGGATTTAACCGATTTAATCAAAGCCCAACGAATGCTGGTATGGCGCGAAGTAGCCAAACGCATTGCTCATGAAATCAAAAACCCATTAACTCCGATTACCATTTCTTCCCAGAGAATCTTAAAAGCATTGGAATTACCGGATGAGAAATTCCGAAAAATCGTTGAAGACAGTCTCAATATACTCCAACAGGAACTCAATTCCATCAAGCAACTGGCAGAAGAATTTTCCAATTTTGCAAGGCTCCCGGAAATCAAATTTACCAAAGGCGATATCAACCAGTTGCTGGAAAAACTCATCGCCGTTTATACTTCCATATACAGCCAGATCGACTTCAAGGTCAACTTAAGTCTCGATATCCCCATACTCATTAAAATGGATGTTGAGCAGATGAAGCGGATACTTGTAAACATTATCGATAATGCAGTGGAATCGATGGGAGATAAAGGAGTTATTGAAATTTTAACCGGTTACAACAAAGAGACCCAGTTCGTTCGAATCGAAATTGCAGACAATGGACCGGGAATAAGCGATGAAGATAAACACAAATTATTCATGCCCTATTTTTCGAATAAAAGTTCCGGTACCGGGTTAGGATTGGCAATAGCTCACAGCATCATAGAAGAGCACAATGGTATGATTTCCGTTGAAGATAACATCCCTCATGGAGCCAGGTTTATCGTCGAAATTCCAGCATGATGAACACACGACCGAAAGGTTACAATTTTGTATATTTACATGGACTTTAATTTGTGGTAACTTTTAATTTGTTAATTATTGAGTAAAAAATATATCATTTGTTCTCTCCTAAAATCTAAAGGGCGGAAGCGCGTATAAAAAATGAATACGCCCGTAATATTTTTAAATAATTTTAAAAGTAAGATGAAATGGCCCGGACAAATGTATAAAAATTAAATTTAGTAAACAATCCACACGCTGCTCGACATTTAATCCTTACATGGAACCGCTTTGCACCAAAATCAAAACCAGTAGTGCTCTTTTCGAACCCGCACCGATCCAGCAATTTGAAGAAAGAGTTTACTACCCGCTTTCTCCTGCACAGGAGGTATTCTTTACCTTTCAGCGGATGTTCCCCGAATTCACCGCCTACAATATGACCGGTGTACTGGAAATGGAGGGAAAACCGGATATCGCGCGGTTTGAATCCTCTTTTAAAAAAGTGATCGATCGCCATGAAAGTTTGCGAACCTCCTTTCACTTGTTAGACGGAGAACCGGTTCAAAAAGTACATACGGAAGTTCCATTTAAATTAGAATACTACCACCTCGAAGAACTGGTAGTAGATAATCTCGAAGAACTGGAAGAAGATGAACCCATTACCATTATGATGAAACGGTTTAAACGTTCTTTCGATCTTTCGAAAGCCCCCCTTATTCGTGTGGGATTGGTAGAAGAGGCGGAAAATAATTAACTGCTGGTAGTGGATATGCATCACATCATTTCCGATGTTATTTCCACAGGAATCTTTATCAGGGACTTTCTCTTGTTTTACGAAGGAAGTGAAACCCAACTTCCGGTATTAACCTACCAGTATAAAGACTATGTCTTGTGGCTACGAAAAAAAGGCACTACTCCTTTACCTCCCATAGATGAGGATATAAAAAGTAATCTCTCATCCGGCAAAGAATTATTAAATCTGCCGCTCGATTATATTCGACCGGCAGCCAATAATTTCGAGGGGAAAAATCTCCGGTTTAACCTGGACTGCGAAACCGTTAAAGCAATTTATCAACTGGCAACCCGGTTGGATGTCACCTTATATATGCTTCTTATAGGAGTTTACACCGTCTTCTTATCCAGGTTAAATGGAAAAGATGAAATCAGGATAGGCAGTCCGGTAGACGGCAGAACCCATACTAATTGGAACAATATTATCGGTCTTTTCCTGGATAATCTGGCAATAACCAATAAACCGACAGGAGAAACACTTTTCCCAGATTTCATGCACGACGTTAAATCCAATGTTTTAAATGCATTCGAAAAACAGATTTTCAGTTGGCAACAGCCTGCGGATTCCTATAATGTAATGTTCGTCTTTCAGCAAAAAGAGATCCCCAATATCGAAATAGAAGGCCTGAAATTAAACCTTTATATTTTTGAAAAGTCAGCATCGAAACTGGATTTAACACTTTACTGCGAGGAACGGGAACAGCAACTGTATTTTTGTTTCGAGTATTCCATCCAGCTTTTTAAAGAGTCTACTATAAAACGGTTCATACGATATTTTCTCGCCATTATCACGGAACTGCTTCAAAATCCAAACCGCAGAATTTCGGAAATCGAAATGGTTTCCGAAGAAGAACGTCAACGGATATTATATGATTTCAACAGTACATCATCTCCTTACCCATGGAACAAAATCATATCCAGAGTTTTCGAGGACCAGGTAGAGAAACGCCCGGAAAATACCGCAGTAATAAAAGTATTATGCCATTTACCCTTCGATCAATCGACCCTGACTTACCAGGAATTAAATAAAAAAGCCAATCGTCTGGCCCGTGTATTAAACAGCCGTGGAATTCACCAGGGAAGCGTGATAGGAATTATGCTCGAGCGATCATTGGACTTAACCGCAGCCATCCTGGGAGTAATCAAATGCGGCGGCACTTATATTCCTATCGATCCGGAATACCCGGATTCACGAATCCGCTATATGCTGGAACAAACCGATGCCGCACTTTTAATAACCGATTTAATTATTGCCTCATCCAAATCCCAATCCTCGATCTTCGATATGGTCGACCATATGTTAATGGATTCCCTGGCTAACAGGATGCAAGGCATACCCTATGAAAATCTCGAAAGTTCCGCACGTCCCGATGATTTGATTTATATCGTTTTTACCTCAGGTTCCACAGGCTGCCCTCGAGGAACCGGTGCCTATCACCAGGGAGTCATGAACCTGATGTATTGGTTTATTAAAGAATTCGGTCTTCATTCGGGAGATCGAAACTTACTCATAACATCCTTCAGTTTCGACCTCACCCAAAAAAATATCTATGCCCCCTTAATGACAGGCGGGACATTGTGCATACCTGCGTTTAATTTCTTCGAGCCCATCGCCATACTCCGGGAAATACGCGAAAACTGGGTTTCATGGATCAATGCCACGCCCAGTATGTTTTATAAGCTGGTAGAATGTGTGATGATCGGAAAAAAACGG
>JAKAGC010000509.1 GCA_021817755.1 Acidobacteriota bacterium
GAATCAGGAAAGCGTTCCCCTTGATATACTTGAGACCAGGCTCACGGAATTATTCCGTGGCCGACAGGACAAAACGATCTTTATTCGTGCGGACAAAAGTATTGTATACAGAGAAGTCTTACGGGTAATCGACATTGCGAAAGGCGCCGGTGTTGAGGTGCTTGGCGTAATGACTCAGGTTTATGAATCATCCCAGTAGTGTTAATTAACAACCTTTATATTCGCCGTATCTGTCATCAATCAAGACAATGAGTAACAATGGAAACACGAGTGTGGTAGTTTACGACAGAATAAAGGTTGATACACTGTAAATCGGATATTCAAAGCTGGAACCCGGAGGTAGTTGAAACATGGAACAAAGTGAAGATCGCGAGCTTAAACGCATCAGCGATGAATTTGCTTCTGGAATCGATTTGTTTCGTAATCGTCGATTCCAGGATGCTCTAACTGTATTTGACAAAATTGTTGAGGAATTCAAGAATTCTCACTTTTATAGCGTTCTTGAAATTCAAACTCGCTCGAAAGTGTACAAAAAGATCTGTGAAGCCCAATTAAATCCTGTAAAAATTGAAATTGAATCGGATGAAGATTACCTGTTCGACGGTATATTACATCTGAATGCCGGACGGTTGGACCTGGCTCAATCCCGGTTCAATTTTCTCAAAGAAAAGAAAGTCGCTGATCCCTACCTCGATTACCTATTATCGCTTCTTTATTTGAAGAAGAATAATGTGGATGAGTGTTTGAGTCATTTGCGAAAATCGATCGAAAAAGACGAAACCTATAAAATAGTTGCTCACAATGAACCTGATTATGATTCTTTGTTTGAGAATCAAGTGTTCGTTCAATTGACCGATATGACAACCGATTAAAACAAGAATCGAAAACAGGGATGTTGATTACATCATTCGAACCGTCGGAAATATCTACACCCGCAATTAAATATCGCGGGTGTGATAGTTATTTCTGGAAACGGAAGCGATTCCAGGACTTGCCTGT
The DNA here is from genome assembly GCA_021817755.1 of Acidobacteriota bacterium. Classification (GTDB taxonomy): domain Bacteria; phylum Acidobacteriota; class Aminicenantia; order UBA2199; family UBA2199; genus JAKAGC01. The sequence continues at coordinate 1,000 of JAKAGC010000509.1, forward strand.
TTACACCACAGAAATCGGCGCGGTGAAAAGAGAGTTTGATTTTATAATGATTTTTGATCCGCGCCAGTTTTTAGCTATTGGTTCCGAAGGTGTTGCAGAAATCATGAAAGATTTAGCAAGCCGTGATCCTGAAAAAGATGTCATTGTAACGACAGAAGGAAAACCATATTTTGCTATCTCATATGCGGGATTCAAAAAATTAAATCTCAATCCACTTAAAGATAAAGATCTCATACCAAAATTGCGAAATAATGGGAATGCCAGGATGATTACGCTTCGGAATTCCTATTATATTTTTGATACTTTCAAAGATGTGGTTTCGGTAGAGACTATTGTCACCTCTTACCAGGTAGAGTTGCTACTTGCGATGGGAGTAGTAATCGATAATTTTAGTGGTTTTTACATGGAAGGTATTATTCCCATTGGAGAGGGGACTCGAATTTCTACCGGTGTAACGATTCTTGGTGACACTCGAATTGGAAAAAATGTTCGCCTATACCCAAATTGTTTTATTGAAAACTCTGTAATTGAAGACAATTGTATTGTATTACCCGGGTGTGTAGTACGGAATTCAACCCTTGAAGCGAATGTCCAGATAGGTCCTTATACTCATTTGCGTGAAAGCTCAGTAGTAAAAACTGGGGCTAAAATGGGGAATTTTGTTGAAATGAAAAAAAGTACATTGGGAAAAGGTTCAAAGGCTATGCATCTCTCTTATATAGGTGATGCCGAAATAGGAGAAGGTGTTAATGTCGGAGCAGGTACTATTACCTGTAATTATGATGGAAAGAATAAAAATAAAACTGTAATAGAAGATAATGTTTTTATCGGCTCTGGCACTGAATTGGTTGCTCCCATAACCATTAGAAAGAATAGCTATATCGGTGCCGGTTCTACTATTACTACTGAAGTTCCCGAAGATTCACTTGCTGTTGCGAGAGAAAAGCAACGCAATATTGTAGGTTGGGTCAACCGTAAGAAAAAGAAACAAACCTGCGATCTATAATTCCTACCCCTTTAATATCCCTTATAAAGATCTTTTGTGGTATTTTTCTATGGAATTTTAAATTCAATATTTGAAATGGTAATTTTGACAATTTTTAAATGAATAATTAATGTTTTCAGCTAATTTAAATTTTTAACTTTCAGAAGGTTTGATTTATTGAGAATAAAAAGGGAGAATTTTTAACATAAATAGTATTTAAAATATTGAATTTTATTTCTTATCTTGCTATTCTCATTATATGAGCGAGATACATTTTAATATTGGAATAAAACATGAATTATACCCTTGTTTTCGTATAGATGTGCTCTGTACAAAACAAAAAATAAATCTAAAGAAGGAGGATTTCCATGAGTTACTATTTTAATAAACAAGTCGATATTACTTTTGAACAGGCTATTGAACGAGTAACGGAAGAATTGAAAAAAGAAGGATTTGGTATATTGACAGAAATAGATGTTCAGCAAACTCTGAAAAAAAAATTGGATGTAGAATTCAGAAAATATAAAATACTTGGAGCTTGCAACCCCCCTTTCGCATATAAAGCGCTTCAAATGGAAGATAAAATAGGCGTAATGCTTCCCTGTAATGTAATAGTGCAGGAACTGGAATCCAATCGCATTGAAGTGGCGGCAGTAGATCCATACTCTTCAATGGGTGGAATTAAAAATCCGGGATTAAATGACGTGGCTTCTCAAGTACGTGATAAACTTGAGAAGGTTATTAAGAATATTTAGCTTAATCGCTGTAACATATAGTTCACGAAAATTTGTATGCTATACTCAATTACTCTGGAGGAATTTTATCATAAAATATAAACGCTTATCCCAACCGAATAGCTCTCAATCTTGCGATTCGATCTTCAAGTGGCGGGTGAGTAGAAAAAAGATTAAAAACTCCTTTACCACTCAGAGGAGATACGATGAATAGGTGTGCAGTTTGCATGGATGCTTCCATTGGTACCCGTTTTGAATAATATGCAAGTTTCTCCAGAGATGAAGCAAGTCCTTCAGGATTATGAGAAATTTCAGCCGCACCAAGGTCTGCCTTGTATTCTCTTGAACGTGAAATCGCCATCTGGATTAACATTGCAGCAAGAGGAGCCAGGATTGCAATAGCCAATAATCCCAAAATACCTCCATTATCATCATCATCGTTGCTTCGACCACCTCCCAAAAATGCAAACCAACGCGCTTGATGAGCTAAAAACATTATAGCTCCTGCAATTGTTGCAGCAGCAGCCTGGATTAGCGTATCTCTATGCCTGATATGCGATAATTCATGAGCAATAACACCTTTTAACTCTTCACGGTTCAATAATTTCATTATACCCGTTGTAAACGCAACCGCTGCGTGGTTTGGATTTCTTCCGGTTGCAAAAGCATTGGGCGAATCTTCATTCATAATATATATTTTGGGAATAGGCATATTGGCGGCAGCACAAAGCTCGTTTACCATACTGTAAACCTCAGGCGCTTCTGCTTCACTCACTGGTTGAGCACCATACATTTTTAATACAATCTTATCCGAAAACCAGTAAGCTGCAATGTTCATAATTCCTGCGAAGATCAGGGCGATTATCATTCCACCGCGACCTCCTGCCATTCCTCCAATAAAAATAAACAATCCGGTTAATATTCCCAATAGTATAACTGTTTTTATATTGTTCATGTGATTACTCCTTGTTTAGTTTCCTCTAAGTTATTATATTATAATTCCTCTGATTTTTCTACTATATCAAATATATGGTTTTATTAATGTCATTAACTGTTCTGCATTATGATATCCGAGGAATTGTTCGACTTTCTCTCCCTGTTTGAAGAAAACAAAATTGGGAATCGCTTGAATATTGTATCGCGCAGCCAATTCGTATTCCTCATCTACATTAACTTTAAAAAATTTTACTGTTCCTTCAAGCTGTTCTGCCAACTTTGATAATACAGGATTCATGCTTCGACAGGGGCCACACCACTCCGCCCAAAAATCTACCAGACAAAACCCGGATTCTTTAATTTGGGTATCGAAATTACTTGCTGTTAGTTCTATTATTTTTGTTTCACTTGCCATTACTCTGTCTCCTTTCTATTCACCGGGTACTTT
>JAKAGC010000510.1 GCA_021817755.1 Acidobacteriota bacterium
CAAATATCCCCAACATCGAGTTTATCCTGTTCCACTATAAATTCATCCACTCGTTCAGTACTGATAATCAATTTAAAAATATCCGTCACCTCGCTTACTCCGTCCCGTAAGTAAAGAAATTCATCTTTTTCACCTCCGAAAAATCTTCGAAAGTTTTTTTCCCCTTTCAATGGATCATTTCTTAATGTATGTATTTCAAAATAAGGTGATAGGTAAAGTAATAAGAAATGAAATTCCTGGTTAGTGTCATTTAGAATATCAAAACTTATACGTATTTTATCTCTTTCATGAATACCTAATTTAAATTCAATTTCATTCTTCTCATCATTATTATAGAATTTTTTTTCTGAACCATTAGAGATGTCTGTTATGCTAAATTTTACATTTTTGAAATCCATTGATTTCGTATTCTCATTTTTAAGTCCTATCGTCCTTTCCCATCGGTAGATATGTTCCAGTTTCCGCATTATGTATTCAATACTCTCTTCCGAAGAACCTTCTGCCCCATGTATAAGTGTGTCGGAATCTGATTTTTTGATAAGTAAATTTCCTTCATGAAAAACCAGCTTATATTTTGTCTCGCACCTGTTACGCGTAAATGCAATATTAAACGAAAAATTCTGATTCCATTCAGGCAATGAGACGAATTCAGGGATATTTTCAGCATATACCTTCATCGGTTCTATCGGTAATCGATGAATCAATCCTTTGTAAGTTTGATTTTTGTCAAGTTCAAAATGTGGTAATACTATGCTTTTTTGGGCATTAATGGTAGTAAGCTCTGCTGTTCCAATTTTTTTTGGTGTCATATTCGGTGTGCGGTATACCGTGTCATCATAAATTTCCAATTCTGTTTTTCTATATCGATCAGATGGAATACCATGCAGGGCGCCAACATCTATTTTCCATTTATTATCTGCATTATAGATCGGGAAAAATTTTGGTTTACCCGATATTTTCCCATCCAGAAAAATAGAATCGATGTTAAAATATTCATGCGGTTCACATAAAGGGTCCTGTTTTGAAGCATAACGCCACATCATCCAACGATATTTAAAAAATAATTCCCTGTATGTTATCGGTTCTTCGATTTTATTCAGTATTTCCAATAATGTACCCGTAAATACGCCTTGTTTATCTATTCTTTCCAGAGCTGTTTGATATCGATCACATGCAGCAAGAAGAAGATGTTTACTTTTCGGGATGGCATTGATTCCTAACTTTTTAATATTAATATTAGTATAGTATCCATCCAGATATTCCGGTTTTTTACGTACTATGATCTCTCCTCTATATAGTCTGCTCCTATCAAGTGTTTTGTCATTTATTCCCCGGGTAAGTGAACCCGAATGACAGCAATCCATAATTAGAACAATATGCGGGTTAGTCACTCCAACCTCTGATAATAGTATTGCAAACTCTTTATCTGCGAGTGGTTCAATTTTTTTCTGACAATCTGAAAAAAGAATGATTGCTTCATCCATTTTACAAGGGAAAAGTTCTTCAAATTCAGGCGCAGATTCAACCTGAGCCCCATGCCCGCTAAAATGGAACAAAACAACATCATTGGGGCCTGCTTTACGTAAATGTTTTCTGAATCCTCTAATAACATTTGATCGTGTTGCATTTTTATCCTTCAATGTCAGGATATCCGGTGAAAGATGGCTGTACCGGCTTTTCAATAGTTTTTCCATACCCTCGATATCGTTAATACATCCTTTCAGATCGTTATCCCTATTTGGATAATCATTAATTCCCACTAATAATGCATAAAGCTTTTTACTCATGTTTTCCTCCATTAAATGAAATTGCTTAAATTCGATATTATCAATCAACCTCGTAAAAATCAATAGAGAAAAGTGTTTTGCACCATTTTTAGGATTTGAAATCTTTGGAAATTTCCTCCCATAGGCAAAACCCTTTTTAAATAAAGGGCTTTGCCTTTCCCAAAATTCTGAAAATACAAAAATTTTTTTACTATTTTCTAATCAAAAGTTTTCGGAAGGTCCAGGCAACCCTTTTTCAAAAGGGTTGCCTGGTCGCCGAAGGCATCATAATTTATGTGCAGTTATTTTTTCGTTGTTTCCCTTCCAGCCAGCCGTAGAGTGTTGGGAGGAGGAGAAGTGTTAGAAGTGTAGAAGTAATAAGCCCTCCCACAACAACAACTGCCAGTGGTTTTTGAATTTCCGAACCAGGACCTGTTGCGAATATCATTGGCACTAAGCTGAAAATTGCAATTGAAGCTGTCATTAGCACCGGTCGAAGTCGAATCCGGCAGGCATTGAATATCGAATCATGTAACGATTCTCCTTCACCTCGAAGCTGTGCAATATACGAAACCAATACCAACCCATTCAGAACTGCTACTCCGAATAGAACGATGAATCCCACTGACGCAGGAACCGAAAGGTAAAGACCCGATATGTACAGGGCGAAGACGCCTCCGATTAGTGCAAACGGAAGGTTAAATAATACCAGGAATCCCAAGCGTAATAGCCCGAATGTCAGAAAAAGGAGAAGTAAGATAATAGCGATCACAATCGGCGCTATCAGCATAAATCTTTTCATTGCTCGTTGTTGGTTTTCGAATTGGCCTCCCCAGGAGATATAATAACCAGAGGGTAATTTTACTTTAGATGCAATTTTTTGTTTTGCTTCTTTTACAAAACTTCCCATATCCCGGTTAGTGATATTCATTTCCACACCGATCAACCGTTGCCCGTTTTCGCGGCTGATTTGCATTGGACCTTCAATGTTTTCAATATGAGCTAACGTACTCAGTTGAATCAGTTCATTTTGTTTTCCTCTGATAATCAAGCTCGAAAGTTTGTCCATATTGTCACGTGCTTCATTTGGAAATCGGACAATACAGTCGAAGAAGCGGCTTCCTTCGTATATCTCAGTCGGTGATTTGCCCCCGACACCTATTTCAACCACCTTTAAAACATCGCTTATATTCAAACCATATCGAGCGATTGCTCCACGGTCTACTTCGATATCGATATACGATTGTCCCGTCGTCCGTTCTACCATTAAATCCGTAGTACCTTCGATCGAGTTCATGATATCTCCAATTTCTTTAGCTTTGTGTTTCAGTATATCCAGGTCATCTCCATACAGTTTAATAATAAGTTGAGCCCGTGTTCCTGCAACCAGTTCATCGATACGGCATTGGATAGGTTGGCTGAAACCATAAGCAATACCCGGGATTTGATCCAATTTTTCGCGGATGCTGTTTACAATTTCCGTTGAAGAAAGGTTGCGTTTCCATTCATTTCTCGGTTTAAACGCACCCGTATACCCAGTCATATCAACCCCTTTTCCTTCCAATGCGATGCCGCTTTGTCCTGTCCGGCTCACCACTGTTTCAAGTTCAGGTAATTCTAAAAGTATGTTATGAATTTGTTTATTTGTTTCAAGCGCACGATTTAAGGTGAGACCAGGAAGCATCCGAACATCCATATCGAAAGCACCTTCATCCATAATTGGAATGAATTCCGATCCCAGATTGGGAATCAGGAGAATTGTAATAATCAGTAGAAGTGATGCTATACCCATAACCACCCATTTTTTCTTCATTGCAAAAGTCAGCGCCGGGAGGTATAGTTTGTTTGCCCATCGGAGAATTATGCTTTCTTTTTCAGGCCCCGGTTTCAGAAAGAAGGAACACAGAACCGGGATAACGAAAACCGATAGAAGAAGTGAAGCCAACAATGCAATTGCCACAGTAAAAGCAAGAGGTGTAAACATTTTTCCTTCCATACCTTGAAGTGAGATAATCGGGATAAATGTCAGAGCAATGATTAATTCTCCGAAAATGCTTGGCTTTCGTACTTCCAAAACTGCTTTCAGAACAACACTCATTTTATTTTCGCAGGCAACATTCTCGCTTAGTCGCCTATGGACGTTTTCAACCTGGATAATCGTCGCATCGATGATCATTCCGATCGATATCGCCAGACCTCCCAGTGACATCAGGTTCGCATCCAGGCCAATATGTTTCATTACTGTAAACGTAAGAAGAAGCGACAGCGGTAATGCCAGAATTACGATTAATGCCCCGCGAAGATGACGCAAGAACAAAAAGAGAATCAC
>JAKAGC010000511.1 GCA_021817755.1 Acidobacteriota bacterium
AGAACGGGAGATTATATTCCGGTAAATGGTCCTTCGCTTCTTATGAATAAAAATGCAAATGGTTCATCTTTAGATGTTGGGGAGGTTTATCTTTCCCGAATACAGATCACATATAGGGAATTGAACGAACGAGCGAACAGGCTTGCGCATTATTTAAGAAAGAAAGGGGTAGGAAAGGAAACGATCATCGGTATTATGTCGGAACGCTGCCTGGAAATGGAAATTGCAATTCTTGGGGTTTTGAAAACAGGTGGAACATATATGCCGATTGCTCCGACTTTTCCCGATAAGCGTATCGATTTCATGATCGAAGATTCAGCGGCAATGTTTATTCTAACAGACGGGACGCGTGATCTTCCGAACAGACGGGAAATGATGATTTCTCTTGCGGATGAATCCATTTATGATGACGATACTTCAAATCTTTCCCTTGTTTCTCAATCTACGGATGCAGCAGGGATTTTCTTTACTTCGGGAAGTACAGGTGTTCCGAAAGGAGTTATACTGGAACACAGAGGGCTTGTTAATCGCTTGTGGTGGATGAAGCGGTTGTATCCTCTCGAAACTTCCGATTCTATTTTACAGAAAACGCCATTTATTTTTGATGTTTCGATGTGGGAACTTTTTTACTGGATGTTCCAGGGAGCATCTCTTTATTTCCTGGATCCGATGCAAGGTGATAAGCCGGAAGATATTTACAATGCAATTATGCGTGGACGGTTAACTCATGTGCATATTCCACCGGCTTTCCAGATTCCTTTCCTTGATTACCTGGAAACGACAGGTAAAGTTGGAAATATGCGTTTACTTAAGCGGGTTTTTGCGAGCGGTGAAGCTTTGATTCCTGCCCAGGTGGATATGTTCAATCGTTTACTCTTCAAAACCAACGGGACGCGTTTATACAATCTCTATGGACCGACAGAAGCATCGATCGAAGTTTCTTATTTCGATTGCACGTCGGAGAAACAAGTGGAAATGGTCCCGATTGGGAAACCGATCGATAATGTGAATCTGGTCATCGTAGATAAAGACCGTCACCTGATGCCTGTAGGTGAAGTGGGTGAATTGTGCATCGGAGGCATTGCGCTTGCACGAGGTTACCTCAATCGTCCGGATTTAACTGTTGAACGATTTGTTAATTTTAATGAGCAGGGGCTCTTTTTGAAAAAACTGCCCCTGTACCCTACAAAAACTTCTGATAATAGTATTGATTCAGACTCGCCCCAGAATACAATAGAAACTTTTTATAATAATAATATTATAGAAAATTCTTGTGGGGGTGCAGGGGGCGATTCTTATAAGAAGAGCCCCCTGCCCGCCAGAGGCATTAATAATACTACTACTCTGGTATACAAAACAGGAGATTATGCGCGGTTTTTGCCTGATGGAAACATTGAGTTTTTGGGGCGAATCGACCGGCAGGTACAATTACAGGGCATTCGTATTGAATTAGGGGAGATTGAAAATGCGTTATTGAAGCATAAAGATATAAAAGAAGCGGCAGTAATTGCTTGTCGTGATGAGAAAAAGGATCGGGAATATTTATGTGCTTTTGTAAATGGTCATGGAAGTTTGGAGTACTCGGATTACAAAGAAGTAATTTCCAGGGAGCTTCCTCATTTCATGGTACCTTCGCAGTACATTGAGATTAAACGTATGCCGCTAACAGCAACAGGGAAAATCGACCGTAATGCGTTACAGGAGATTGCCAGGACAACCAAACCGGGTGATAAAATGTCCAGATGGGAGAACCACCAGGGATTAAATGAACTAAAACCCGGAGATAAAGGAGAATACAGCGGCGATTTTGAAGAAGAAACGCAACGTGCGGTATTAACCGAGGAGGAGAAGAACCGTATTTTAAATGAGTTTAATGATACGGATACCGACTATCCAAGGGAAAAAACCATTGTCTCTTTATTTGAAGAAGCAGTGGGAAAGTATGCGGATAGTGTGGCTTTAACGATTAATGGTTCCCAAGTGACTTACAGGTGCTTGGATGAATTATCGACGGATATCGCGTTGGGGTTAAAGGAAAAGGGTGTAATTGCAGGAACAATTGTTGCAATGATGATGGAGCGTTCGGTCGAAATGATTGGACTGCTGATGGCAGTTATGAAATTACGGGCAATATATCTTCCGATAGGTCTTGAGTTCCCACCGGAACGAATACGGTACATGATCGAAGATTGCAACACCTCTTTCTTTGTAACACAGAATCCTAATCATAAAAAGAATCTACCCTTTACTCCCAGAGGGATGGAATTAAATGTCTTTCATATCGATGAATTGATTGGCTGGAACAATAGAATACATGAGCAATGGGTTACTGATTCGGAAGACCCGGTTCATATTCTTTATACTTCAGGAACGACAGGGAATCCGAAAGGAGTTGTGCTTTGTCATCGCAATATTGTGCGGCTTCTTTTTAATGATCGGAACTGTTATGAATTTTCGTACCGGGATGTCTGGTCCTTATTCCACGAGTACTTTTTTGATGTGTCGGTGTGGGAGATGTTCGGAGCATTATTGTATGGAGGGAGGTTGGCGATTGTGCCGGATATCCTCGCACCGGATACACCCGGGTTTGTTTCGCTTATAGAGCGGGAACAAGTGACTGTATTATGCCAGACGCCTTCCAATTTTTACCGGTTTATGGACATCGAGTTACAGAAGCCATTGGCTCAATTGGCTATCCGGTATGTGATATTTGCGGGAGAGTCGTTGAAACCGTTACGATTAAAAAAATGGAAAGAGAAATACGGAAGCACAAAATTAATCAATATGTACGGTATCACGGAAACAACTGTTCACAGTACATTTAAGGAAATCGGTGAGAAAGAAATCGAAACCAATATGAACAATATCGGTAAGCCGCTTCCGACCTTGAAAATATATTTACTGGATAAAAACCGGGAATTGGTATCTCAGGGGCAAACAGGTGAGATTTTTGTTTCTGGTGACGGATTAGCAATTGGGTATTTGAATAAACCGGATTTGACAATTGAAAAATTCATTCTTCATCCTGAATTCGGTCGGCTCTATTTGAGTGGAGACCTGGGACGATGGACAGAAGACGGAGAGATTGAATTCCAGGGACGAAAAGATCATCAAATCCAGTTGGGAGGAATCCGGATCGAACCGGGTGAGATCGAAAGCCTGCTGTTAAAGTATCCGGGAGTAGATGAGGCTGTCGTGGTAGTCCGGTTAGATGAGGAAAATGAAAAATACCTTCGTGCAGTATTGGTTTGTAAGGAAGATATTTCCCGGGATCATTTGCGGATGTATCTTGCACATGAGATCCCGCAGTATCTGATTCCTTCTGAATTTATCCGGTTGGAAAAGATGCCACTAGGTCCGACAGGTAAAGCCTATAGAAAAATTCTGGAATATATTGAAATAGATGAGAGTACACCGGAAGTGGAGTTCATTGCACCGAAAACTCCATTGGAGAGCCGGATCGCCGATATCTGGAAACAGGTACTCAAAATGGAACGAATCGGTATTAATGATAATTTCTTCGACATTGGAGGCAATTCACTGGGAATTATCCAAGTCAATTTGAAACTTAAGGAGATGTTCCGTATCGATATCCCGGCGTTGATTATGTTTGAATACCCGACGATTGCGCTTATGGAGAAATACCTGGAACAGAAACTGACAGAAGAAAATAAAGGAGAGCCTGGAGAACCCACAGAAGAAGAAATCGAACGCTCGGAGACGAAAAGCAGAGGACGTGACAGGATGCAGGAACGGAGGAGCAAAATGAAACGGGATCGGCTAAATGCAGAGGAAGAAGAATAACTAATTTACAAAAAGGATAGAAGAAAAATGGAACACACGAAAGACAATCATCAGGATGAATTTAATGGTATGGAAGTAGCTATAATTGGAATGGAATGCAGGTTCCCCGGCTCAAGGAATCTCGAAGAGTTTTGGGATAACCTGGTGAACGGCAGAGAATGCCTTACCCATTTTACCGAGGAGGAACTTCTTAAAGAAGGTATATCCTTGGAAACACTCAGGGACCCTTCCTATGTGAAAGCCAAAGGGATAGTAGAGGATGTCGAGTACTTTTATGCCTCATTTTTTGG
>JAKAGC010000512.1 GCA_021817755.1 Acidobacteriota bacterium
AGTAGATTGGGAAACATTGTGATGGTTGGCAATGGCATCGATTATTATATCATTGAATCGCCATTTTTCAGCGAAAAATGCACCGATATCGGTATGATCGATACCTCCCAGATACTGTCTTTCGGCATCAAAATCGGATAATCCTTCATTGATCTGGTTAAATACTACCTCTTCAAAGATATCAGGATGACAATTATATAGCATTTTCTTCCCAACATCATGCATTAAGCCGGCTAGATAATAATTATCATTTTGTGGATAATCGAGACTCCGGGCGAGTAATTCTGCAAAAAATGCGGTACCTAATGAATGTTCCCAGAATACGATAGGTTGGAAATCAGGAATATGGGATGGGCCAAATGTGAACATCCGGGTTAGGGATATTTCAAGTATGACACGTTTCATTTTATTTAAACCAAGGAATGCAATTGCATTGGTAATATCGGTAATTTCTTCACGAGTTCCATGTAATGCAATATTACTGAGTTTAATAATTTTGGTTACCATAGATTGGTCTTTTTTAACAAGTGCAGCCAATTTTCGGGGAGAAACTGACGGGCTGTTAATTAAGACATTGAATTCACCAAAAATAGTTGGTAATGTAGGTAAATTTTCCTTCCCTGAAAATAATTTTTCGACTATTTCTTGTTTTTTTGGGTCCATACCTGACTCCACTGAGCGAGAAGAATAAATGCAGAATAAAATTTGCAATATATCATGATTTAATTGTAATTTAACCTGAATTGTAATTCAAGAGGGATATTCATTTTTTTCAATGATTTAGTATTTTTTTTTCAATTTATCGATATCTCTCCGATCTTTTTTAGAAGGTCTTCCCATTCCTCGTGGCCGGAAACCAGTAAACTCGAGATGGATATTTTTTAATTTATCCAATTCTTGGGGTGAGGTTGTTTCTTCGACATTATCAGCAGCTAATTTGGCGGAAACCCGTTTTTCAATAAGTCCTTTCACAATAAATGAACGTGAAATGTATTGACCTTTATATATTATTTCTTCACCGATTTTTACTACATGTGAGGGTTTTACGGGATTATCCCGGATGGAAATTTTATTATTTTTGCATGCTTCGGCTGCCATATTGCGGGTCTTAAATATTCGAACCGCCCATAACCATTTATCAATTCGTATTTTATCGGATTCTTCGTTCATGGAAAAATTTTATCTGATTTATTTTATAGTTTCAAGTACCATTGATTCAGGAATTCAGGTTTTATTAAAATAAACTTTGACCTTATTTCTATAAATATCCTTTTGAGTTTTTTGTGGGATGAATCCTTACAAACTATTTTATAATAATGTTTTTCCTTTTTTGAGATTTCTGTAATTGCTTTTGTATCTTCTGCATTTATGCTTTGAATTTCTGCAATGCTATTTTTTGTATCTGCACTTACGCTCCTTGCATCTGCAATGGTATTTTTTACATCTGCACTCACGCTCCATGCATCTGCAATGCTATTTTTTGCAACTACACTTACGTTCCTCGGGTCTGCAATGGTATTTTTCGTACCTGCACTGCCATTCCCAGCATCTACAATTGTAATTTTTGCACTTGCACTACTATTCCCAGCATCTGCAATTGTATTTTTTGCATTTGCACTGCCTTTCCCTGCATCTACAATTGTATTTTTTGCACCTGCACTACCATTCCCAGCATCTGCAATTGTATTTTTTGCTCTTGCACTTGTATTATTATTAACAACAATGGAATTTTTTGATTAGGGAGTGCTGTATTCAATGGAAGTACAGGTGAATAATTGGCAATTTGTTATGAGTTTGGAGGAGGGATTTTGTTTTCTGTGAGTAACTATCCTGAATTTGGGATTTGATCTTTTAAAATATGATGTTTTGAGGAGTAATGAATTCCGGGATTAATATTGAAATCTAAGCAAATTTTGAGTATAATTGGATTAAACAATAAAAAAGGAAAACAGGCAAGGATGAATTCAAAAATAAACATTCAATTAAGTATTGTAATTCCTGTCTTTAATGAAGAGGAAAACATAGCGCCACTTTATAATGATATTATAAAAGCTGTTTCAGGAAAATATGATGATTTTGAAATTATATTTATTGATGATGGTAGTATAGATGGATCGTTGGAACAGATGTTAATGCAGCACGAAAAAGATAAACGTGTTAAGATTATAGAATTCATGAGAAATTTTGGCCAAAGTGCGGCTATATCCGCAGGTTTTTCACGTGCCGCCGGTAATATTATTATTCCGCTTGATGGTGATCTTCAAAATGATCCTGCTGATATACCTCTTTTTGTAGAAAAAATAAAAGAAGGTTTTGATATGGTAAATGGATGGAGAATGAACCGAAAAGATAACCTGTTTTTTCGTAAAATCCCTTCTTACCTTGGAAATAAATTAATTTCCTCAATAACTGGTGTAAAACTTCGTGATTCCGGATGTACGATGAGAGCATTTACTCGAAAAATTGCAAAGAACCTTATCTTGTATGGTGAGATGCATCGTTACATTCCTGCTATCGCTTCACGATTCGGAGTCAAATCCGTAGAAATCCCGGTTAATCATCGTGAACGAAAATTTGGGAAATCCAAATACGGATTGGGTAGAACATTTCGATTAATACTGGATTTGATTTCAATTAAGTACTTTTTGACATTCTCTTTTCGCCCATTACATTTTTTTGGGGGGTTGGGATTACTTTCAATGGGAAGTGGTTTTATTTCAGGTTTATATCTCGCTTATGAGCGTTTTTTTGTTAAAAATGCCAATCTTTCTCGCCCGTTATTATTTTTTTCTATATTAACCTTAATTCTGGGGTTTCAAATGATTTTCCTGGGGTTGGTAGCTGAAATGATGAACCGGCTCTATTATGAGGGGTTAAAGAAAAATATCTACTATATTGATAAAGAAATAGGGTGGGATGGAGATTAATGGGATTGAAATTTGCTATCTTACTGATTCCTTTTCTTTATTCTATTATTTGTATTTTTTTACCTGGAGCGGCTATACTCTCTTACTTAAATAAAAAAGGAATAAAAATACGGGGTTCTTCGACAGGGAAAATTCTATTATCCTTTTCAACTGGTTTATTATGGAATATGATCTTGTTTATACCTATTATTATATCTAAGAGGTATAATTCGGGTGAACCAGGGTTTCTTATTCCAATAAAATTTATTCTGGATTTGCTATTGCTTGGTTTTGTATTGGTAAACGTGAGAGAAAATTTTTCAAAATTTTTAAAAGATTGTTTGAGCATTTTTTTGAAAGTAGAAAATATCTGTTTATTCATATTAGCATTGGTAATTGGGATATTTGCTGTTTTAAGATTTCCTCATGTTTATGACTCGGGTCAATTGATGGCTACAAATTGGATGATGATGGATGGGACGGATTTTTTTGCGGCTAAACGATACGGGATTGGGTTTTCTGCACTGATTTATTTTCCGGCGATCCTATTCCGTTCCATTCCAATGACAACAATGGCATCGGGTTTTAAACCGGTTATTTTAATGCTATTGGCGATTACTTCGATTTATGGAGTCAAAAAAATAGGGAGTAGCTATGGGGGTTATCTTCAATTTCTTTATTTTTTTATTTCTGTTTTTTCGTTTTATGGAATTTATGGTATTTTGGAGCTTGGAAAAGACAGTATATGGGCTATCCTATTTCTAATAATTTTTATGTTCAGTTTAATTGAAAATGAAAGTAAGATAAGCTTAGTTGAAAATTTGATATATGGGCTATGTGCAATTGTAATGGGAATGATCAGTATCCCTTATATTGCAATATTTTTTTCTTTATTTATATTTCTTCACCTTTTACCTGTTAAATTAACTAACAACCGTTTTCTATTTTTCATGCTGATTGTAGTTTTGCTTCTAACCGCTAACTATATAATGCCGGTTAGAATTCCAATTGGAAATTCGGAATTCTTTCATAGTAGAAGTGGTATGTATTCTTACCTTTATCCTGCCAATGGAATAGTACCATTCACGGAATATTTTTTATTTTATAAAATGTACAGGGTCTCCAATGCATTTTTGATATCTCTGCTAGGGTTGATTGGCATATTGGTTTTTCCTTTTTTT
>JAKAGC010000513.1 GCA_021817755.1 Acidobacteriota bacterium
AACGGAGATTTTATTCCTCCATAATTACCGGGGAAGGAGTTAACGAAAGTGATTCATCCGACACGAAAAGAAGTTGAGAAATCTTTCAAACGGCATCGAGATATGCTTAATAAATTTAACTCCAAAGCATGGTCGAAAACTCATTATATGGTGCTGTTTTACACACTTGAATGTGGTCTAAAAGCTTTTTATATGAAACAGAATAGGAGTACAAATACCAATACTACGGATAATTGGAAAAACAGTGCCGCTTCCTATGGACACGATTTGAATAAACTATTAAAAGATTTGCATTTGACTCCTTCAATTCCTAAAGCTCATACTCCGAACGGTACACAAGTCGATGTTCAAGAGCTTCATGAAGTATGGAGATATGGGGTAGAACTCAAACAGGATGATGAAAATCGATGTATCGGAATTCTAAAAGAAATCCTGCTCGATCTTAATAACCAAATAATGTAGGAGATTAAAATGAATGAAGCTTCTGAGCTGATTACCTGGTTCGATATCGAACACCTGATCTATCGGAAGATGTACGAAAATGAATGGCCGGAAAGTGTTACCGGTGTGAGCGTTTACCCCGATGAAGTTGCAATAAGTATTAATTCCAGTGATAAAATTAAAGATATATCCGGAAAACTCCTGGAATGGTTCGGTGCCAAATACGATTCAAACGAACAAAAAATATACCTCGATTTTTCTGCTAATGGTAAAAAACGTTTTCTTAATGTTGTCTTTGAAATTGAACCCGACTCTATACGGATTACTCCAGAATTTTTCAAACCAAGCTTTTCAAGTTTCGGTCTTTATCCCGAGACTCGCGGCCTAATCTTGAATGGACCGGATTTCAATAAATTACATTCTCTCCCGCCTATCTGGGCATTTCATTCGTTTAAAGGAGGGGTTGGCCGTACCCTTCACCTTATTGCCTTTATTAAAGCCTTAAGCGAATCCGAGTCCCCACGGAGAGTATTGATTGTCGATGCAGACCTTGAAGCGCCCGGGTTAACATGGTGGGGGATGGAACAATTGGGAAAACCGGAAATCTCTTTTCTGGATTTTCTCGCACTTGCTCATTATGACCAATCCGAAAATGCTTATGAATCAATCAAAATTACGGCAGATCGTTTAAAGTTGCAAACTCTTACTTTCGAAACCCAGACAACCAAAATCGAACATTATTTTCTCCCCGCATTTAGAGACCCTACCCAATTAATGAAAATGCCTATCCGGCCTGAGAATGTTTGTTGGCAATCCGGTCGGGAATGGATTATCCCCGAACTATTGGGAAAATTAGGGAAACAACTTAATGTCGATGCCGTTATTGTTGATTTAAGGGCAGGTTTAAGTGAAATATCAAGCCCTATACTACTGGATCCCCGTGTTTTTCGTATAATCGTTACAGCTCCTTCAAGTCAATCAATAGAAGGGACTATCCATATCCTTAAGCAGATTATAAAATTTACGTCGCTACTTCCCAATAAAACCATAGACGATTCCTTTTTTCCTACTGTAATTCTTTCTATGATTAAATACGATATGCGAGACTCTACAGAAATAGAGCAGATTATAGAAAAGCTTAAAGTCAATTTAATTCAAAAAAGCGATTCCGACATCGAAAATGGAGATGAATTATTCGATAAGGAAGAATTAATTAAAACAAGTATATTCGATGAAAATTTACTTTATTTAAAAGATTTAAAATCAACCGTTGAAAAACTGTCGAATTCGGAAGTATATAGATTAATGAAAAAAATCGTAGATAGCTGGTTACCTGCTGATAACAAAGATGATAAGATAATTCGGTTAGAAAAAAAGGAGAATTATAAAACGCATCTAGAAGAATTAATAAAGATAACAGGAATGTATGAATATGCAGAATCCGGCCAGACCTCCGATTTCCTTATTACTCCAAACTTAAAAACCATCGCACGAAGATTTTCTTCCGACATCCCAACGGCAATTATTATGGGTGCTAAAGGTTCCGGGAAAACATACACATATCTGCAATTGGCAAATCTGAAAAAATGGAACAAATTTACCGAGAAAGCCGATCCTGAAACAAGTTTGGCAAATCTGAAAAAATGGAACAAATTTATCGAGAAAGCCGATCCTGAAACAAGTAGCGAATATGATCGTTATATCTGGCCATTAATTTCTTCAATGGATTTACACGAATATGCGCAAAAGTCTATCGATGCCTGCCGGCAATATTTTATCCAAGAGAATAAAAATCAAATCCATATGAAAATTATGGATAGAAATACAATTCAAACGCTGATCGATAAAGAAAAAAATAAAGGACGTACGGATTTGTCCAGTTGGAGGGATTTCTGGTTACGCTTAATTGCCATGTCTATGTCCTGTGAAAACGAACCCAATGTTCTATGGGGAATAGAAAAATTACTGGCAATAAATAACACCCGGATCGTTTTTTTGATCGATGGAATAGATAGCTATTTTCAACAAACGAAAACCGATAAGGTTCAACAAGCCGCAATCCAGGCATTGTGTCGGAGTACTGTCGATATTTTAAAAGAAAGACCCGATAACCGGCTTGGATTGCTGGTATTTATACGAAAAGATATGGTACAGGCATCGATTGAACAAAATTTCGGTCAATTTGAAAGCCGGTATAAATCTCTTGAAATTAAATGGGAAAGAGACGAAGCACTGCGTCTCGTAGCATGGCTCGTAAAAGAGGCGGCCCATTTAACGGATTATGTCAATTATGAGGGGCCCATTGAGCAAGTCCCGGAAAAATTAATAGAAAAATCCCTGGAAGGTTTATGGGGAATCAAATTGGGCCATCTCAATTCCAGGGAAGCCTTTACTGCCGATTGGGTTCTTGCTACCCTTTCAGACTTTAAAGGTCAATTACAGGCACGTGATCTAGTACGGTTGCTCTTTTATTCCGCCAAAAATGCATTAACTGTTTCGCGCACTCCCGATCGACTTCTGCCCCCCTCTGCCATAAAGAATGCGTTAATCCCATGCAGTCAAAAGAAAATTCATGAGATAAAGCAAGAGATTACCGTTCTGGTGGACATCTTTTCCAAACTTGAAAATCTAAAATCTGAGAAAAAAATAATGCCTTTCGACCGCGATGAAGTCGGTCTAAATGCAAATGAAATAAATATCTTAGCAGACCTCGGGCTCGTAATGGAATATGAAGGGAAGTATTATCTCCCTGAAATTATTCGTAAGGGAATCGGTTTCGCCGTATCCACAAGAGGACGCGTGAAAGTTTTTACTATTTTAAAACGTGCTTTAAAAAAATGAGTTTTTATTCGCTAAAATACACGAAAGGATAATTTAAAAGCAGTTAATTCATAAGTTAATTCGATAAATTTTGAATCCGCTCTCATCATGATCTGTATAAATAAGATAATTCCCCGAAATTGAAACCGTTTTTGATTTACCTCTTCCGAATATCCCATTCGATGTATTTACCTCTACAGGTATTAAAAACGACTTTGCAAGTTTTCCGTCACGTGTAAAGAGATCCACCCTCGGTTTACCGTTTTTATAATAATTTGATGTAACATATACATACGGTGGATTATAATACATATCCATAATCGCATAGTTTCTTATTATAATTAATTCTTTTGAAGGAATTTCAGGTATTGCCTCATTAAAAGAAACCGTCTTTTTTAATTTCCCTTTTAAATCCAGAAAATCGATGCGATACTTTTCGCTTCCTGTTGCCCATATGGAATCCTCACATAACATATGAACCGGATATGCACATGAAATTATACCTGCATTTTCTATATGTCTTCCGTTTATGTTTGCTGATGTAATCAAAACAATCATTGGAGAAGACATTAATGGGTGAAGAACTCCTCCTTTTTTCCATTCATTCAAAATCACCTTACATTTCCCTTTGGGAACAAGCAGTGAATCGTTAATGTAAAATGTATCTCCTCTTTTGCCTATCAAATAATTTTGATCTTTTCTAGTAACCATTTCCCATTTGAACTCCCCTTTCAATGTGAAACAAATTACTTTTCCTATTCCATCTATAACATAAAACAAATCGTTTTCAATAACAATACCTCTTATAAATGGCCT